>JAIKVL010000008.1 GCA_024685775.1 Clostridia bacterium
ACAAGGTAGCCGTATCGGAAGGTGCGGCTGGATCACCTCCTTTTAAGGACCGCAAAAGCGGTTTTAAGTCTAAGCCGGCGGAAACGTCGGTTGGCAGATATGCCTTGAAATATCCCCTACGGAAGGGTTAAAAATCCAAAACCAAGAACGCTTGCCGTTTCTTGTTCAGTCTATTCTAAACTACGGTGAAACGCGAAATCCCCCGATAGATCGGGGATTTTTTTATTTTATTGACGGATCGTATTTTTTGTGGTATTCCGTTTTCGGAAGAGAGATATCTTATATAGGATAGAGCGCGGCAATTACGCGCGCTTCTATTTTTATGGTAGAAAAAAGCCGCGTGATCTCACGCGACTTGTTCTTAAAGGTCATCCGCGTCCTGTTCGGGCTCGGAAGTGCCGTCCGAGGGCGCGCCCGTGTAAGAGCCGCCCTTATCGAACTTGCTTTTGATCCGTCCGAGGGCGTTTTTCGCTTTTGCGAAAGTCTTTTCGAAAAAGCCCATTTCAGCCGATCCTTTCGTTTGCGTTTTGCTCGGGGAATTCTCTGTCCACTCTGCCTTTCTTGCGGAAGATGAAGTAGATGAGCCACGCGCCCGCCACGCCTACGAGGATATAGACGATCCTTGCCGCGATCTGGCTACCGAACGTGATCCAGCCAACGAGGTTAAAGCCGCAAATCCCGATCACAAACCAGTTTATCGCGCCGATAATGGTGATGATTAAAGCAATTAAAGTGATCATTGTTACTCTCCTTTGAGCTTATGCTCCGAGAATAGCATACGCAAAAAGGAAAGGATTATACGGAACCTTTCGCGGAACTCGATAAAAGGGGATTTTTCGTCAGTACAGATAAGGGTAGGCGAAGAGATTCGGAACGTGCGTAAAGGACAGGGTCTCGAATTCGCCCGCAAGCGCGGTCGCGATGCATTCGTACTTCTTGCGGATCGGAGTGTTCGGAGCGAGGAAGTCGGGCGCGAACGTCAAAGTCGCGACGAGGGACGCCGTCTCCGCCGCGTCTTCCATAACGGTCTTTCTCGAATAGGAAGAGAGGAAGCAGCTGTTCGACGCGCCGTATTCGCCGCTGACGCCGTACACGCGTTCGGTCGATCCGTAGGAAGAGTAGGAAAGCCCGAAATTATAGGATTTCAGCTTCGATTCGAAGGCGGAGCGCGCCGAGGAAGTGAAATTATAATGGAAAACGTGCGTAAATTCGTGCAGCATAATGTTGAAGTATCCGCTGTAAAGGACGCCGCGGATCTCGGTGTTGAAGGTCGCGAACCAGACGCGATTCGCGTCGCTCGTCAAACCGAGGATCGTGCTGCCCGAACCGGACGTTATGGATTTCGCAAAGTAGATCGAGACCGTCTTCCCGCTGATAAAATCGATCTCGCGCCAGCAGTTTTTCGGCATTTGCGAGAGCGTGTAGGCAAGGAAATTCGCCTGCCGCATCAGTTCGACGGGGTCGGTCTGGATTTCCATATTGTAGCGTTTGCTTGGGCGCAACGTCTTATAAGGATTATAGAGAGCGGTTCCGTAATACAGCCCGATGCCGTAAAACCGCGCGAGTTTGTCCGTGATATCCGCGATTTCGTCTTGGATCTTTTGCGTGCGGGAAAGGACGCGTCCCGAGGCGTTTTCGCCGTTATAACCCGTGATGCGCGCCGCGTCGATCGCCGGAACGGGTTTGCCGTTCGGTCCGTTTCTTCCGTCCGCGCCCGCAGTCGCCGTTACGTTTTGCCCCGCAAGCGCGGCGATCGAACCGGCTTTGCCGCCTTTTCCGCCCGCGCCCGCGTTGCCGGGAACCGCCGAGACGGAAGATAAGATATCCACGGCGTGCGCGCGGATCGCCGCGCCGCTGTCGCCGCCTGCGCCGCCGTTGCCGCCCGCGCCCGAAACGTAGGTCAAAACGGTTTCGTCATATTCCGCGTCCGCGCCGTTGCCGCCCGCGAGCCCGTCCGTTCCGTCGCCCGCGATCGCCGTCAGCGAGCCGCTCCCCGAGAAGGAGAGGTCGAAGCCCGCGATCGCCGTCCCGCCCGCGCTTCCGTTATGGCCGCTTACGCCCGAGCGTTTGACCGCGATCTGCGATGCGTAAGAATAGTTCGCGCGCCAGACGCCGTCTATGATTTCTCCCGAATTATCCAAATAAAACGGAGAATCCGCGCGAACGAGATTCGCGCCTTCGAGGATGATTTCCGTCTTGCCGTTCGAGCCGAGATCGAGGACGGTGCCGCCGAGCCCGAAGGTGGCTTTCGTCCCGAAATTGACGAGCGTGACCGTTCGTTGATCCGCGTTTCGGAAGTAGAAGAAAAGGTTTTCGTAAAGGGTGTCTTCCGTCCCTTGATATCTGCCCTCGATCACGAGGTCTTTGACTTCGCTCGGGACGACGACGGTGATCCCACCCGCTTTTTTCGCTTCGGGAAGAACCATCCAAATACATTCGTTTTCGTCGTACGTTGCGAGCGAAACGCTTTGCCAAGAAGAGTACGCGCGGCGAGAATAGCGCCCGCTGACGGTCAAAACGATCTCGTTGGAGCGCGTCCCGTCCAAGGCTTCCGCGACGATGCGGACGACGCCTCTGCCCACGCCGTCTTTGACGGTGACGAGGTCGCCGGAGATCGTGACGAGGTCTTCGCCTTCGGTCGCGAGATAGGAAACGCCTCCGTGATAGGTCGCGGGTAGGATCTCGGTGGAAAGGGATATCGTTTCTCCGCATTTCAAGTAAGACGCGCTTCCCGAGTACAGGAGTTCCACGCTTTCCACGCCCGTTCTTTCGACGACGTAGGTAACGGTGGAGTAGGCGTCTTCGCCCGCTTCCAAGAGGAAGACGATCTCTTCGCCGTCCTCGACGTCCGAATAGACTGTGAATTCCGTTCCCTGACGCCATTCGACGCTTTCGATCCCCTGAACGAGGGAGATCTTAACGCCGGCGGGGTCGGCTTCTTCGGGGAAGACGGTAAAGGAAAAGCTGCGGGTCTCGCCCGGGCGAACGCCCGTCTTCCCGCCGTTTGCGCGAATGGAGCGGATCGCGGGGCGATCCACGGTATAGGTCTCTTCCTCAGAAAGCGCGCCGCAGGTCGCGCGAAGGGTGATCTCTTCTTTCAATTGCGCCGATTCGAGGACGGAAAGGACGCCGCGCTCTGCGTCGAACGAGGCGATTTCCTGCCCCTTAACGACGGAAACGACGATGGGAAAACTTGCGTTTTCCGGCTCCTTTACGATCAAAACGGAGAGATTTTTCCCCGGAAGGCAGGTGCTTCCGTCCGAAGAGAAAAGGATTTTCTTGGGTTGGATCGTCGAGATCCGAACGGTCTTTTCTTCGCTTCGGATCCCGCCCGCCGTCGCGCGGAGGACGATCTCTTCGCCGAAATCCGCGCTTGCGGAAACGGTCAAATCCGCGCCGCTGATCGACGCGCTTCCCGAAACGAGCTCGTACAGGACGGAGACGTTACCCGCGCCGCTCGGCTCGATCCGAGCGGAAAGGGCGATCGTTTCGCCGGCTTCCGCGGTCTCGGGGGCGACGAGTTCCACCTTTTCGACGGGGGACGCCGCCACGCGGCATTTCGTTTCCGCGAATAAAGAGCCGACTTCGGCGCGAAGGGTAAATTCTCCGCCGGGGGTCGCCGATTCTTTGATCTTGACTTTCCCGTCCGCGATCGAAGCGAGTTCTTCCCCTTGCGTGATCGAGAGAACGTAATCTTTTTCGGAGTAAACTTTGACTTTGCGTTCCGCGCCCGAAAAAACGAGGGCGGGTTCCGCGACCGAGCCGGGCGACAGATCCCCTTCCAAAGTAAGGGAAAGCGTGACCTTGCCGTCGCAGGCGAAAAAGACCGCCGTCAGGCAGAGAATAAGGGCGAATAAAAGGCATATCGCAGCCGAAAGTCGCTTTCCGCTCGGTTTCATACGGATTTATTATACAACAAAGCACTTTATCTTTGGTAGAAATATTAAGAAGAATTATTCCGAGAAGGCTCCTCGCGCATACTTGCGCCGCGCGTCCGCTTATGGTACAATACTTTCAAGCGGCGATCGCGCCGCGAAAAGGAGAAAAAATGAACGAGTTCAGCGTGTATGCGTATTGCGGGTTCGATCTGACGGCGGAAGAAAGGTTCAAAAAGATCAAGGAAGCGGGGTTTGACAAGACCGCCGTTTGGTGCCACACGGATTTTAACACGAACAGCGGTATTTCGGAGTACGAGCAATTCAAATACCTGCGCGAGCAAGGGTTAAAACTCTCTTACGCGCATTGCCCGATCAAGTACGCGCCTTATCTCGCCAACAAATATTACGGAGCGAAAGAAGCGGTCAAAACGCATAAAATTTACGTCAAAGACGCGAAAGAACAGGGAGTGGAGATCGTCGTGGCGCACCTTCCCGAAGTCACGCCCGCCGTCATCGATAACGTCGGAGAAATCGCGGAATTCGCGGCGGGACAAGGCGTCAAAATCGCTTTCGAAAACCTCGTCGGGGATAAGCCGTTCGACGAACTTTTCCGTGCCGTAAAGGATGCGTATTTTTGCTACGATACCTGTCACGCGCTGATGTTCGGAGACGAAGACGGGCAGATGGCGGAGCGTTACGCGGATCGCTTGATCGCGACCCATCTTTCGGACGGAGACGGCAAAAAAGACTGCCATTTTATGCTCGGAAAAGGCGTTTTCAACTTCTCCGCGCTTGCGGAAAAGCTCAAAAAACTCGGATATAAAGGCGATTATACGCTCGAAGCTTTCCAAACACCGGAATATACGGATATTTCGGACTTTTTGTCCGATGGAAAGGCGCGTTTGGAGCAAATTTTCGGTTAAGAAAGCCGTTTTGGGGCGATTTTTCTCAAAATGCCCTAAAATTCTTGCATTTTACTATTGATAAAGGCGGGTTGTTGTGATATAATTACGATAACCCATTTTATTTTGGAGGAACTTATGTCGGAAAATCTTGATTATCCTTCTTATTTATTTCACGCCGGGACGAACTACGAGAGCTATAAACTCTTCTGCCCGCAACCGACTTCCGTCGGAAAAGAGCGCGGATATACCTTCCGCCTGTGGGCGCCTTTCGCAAGAAGCGTATCCGTCGTCGGCGATTTTAACGGCTGGGATCCCAATGCGAACGTGATGCACCGCTGCACGGGCGATTTCTTCGAGGCGTTTTTGACGACCCCGAAGGTCTACGATCGCTATAAATACGCGGTCACGCAGGCGGACGGCAACGTCGTCTACAAAGCGGACCCCTTCGCGCTCCACACCGAAACGCCCCCGGGCAACTGCTCCAAGATCTATAAATTCCGCCACAAGTGGAAAGACGCGGAGTATATGGCGCGCCGCGAGAACTACTCGCCCTATAACGCGCCGATCAATATCTACGAAGTCCACCTCGGCTCTTGGCGCCGCCACGAGGACGGGAACGTCTATTCCTATAAAGACCTCGCGAAGACCCTCGTTCCCTACGTCAAGCAAATGGGATATACGCACGTCGAATTTATGCCCGTGACCGAATATCCGTTCGACGGCAGCTGGGGCTATCAGGTCACCGGTATGTTCGCGCCGACTTCGCGCTACGGCACGCCGGACGACTTTATGGAGCTTATCGACGCTTTCCACCGCGCCGGCATCGGCGTCATCGTGGACTGGGTCCCCGCGCACTTCCCGAAAGACGAGTACGGTCTGTACAAGTTCGATGGAACGTTCCAATACGAATATCAGAGCGAGAAAAAGCGCGAGCATAAAGAGTGGGGCACCGTCGTCTACGATTACGGCAAGCCGCAGGTCAGAAGCTTTTTGATCTCTTCCGCGATGTTCTGGTTCGACCTCTATCACGTCGACGGAATCCGTATGGACGCGGTCGCGAGCATGCTCTATCTCGACTATGCGCGCCAAGGCGGCGACTGGGAGAGAAACTGCTTCGGCGGCAACTACAACCTCGAAGCGATCGACTTTTTGAAGCAGCTCAACAGCGCCGTTCTTTCCAAGCATAAAGGCGGTTTGATGATCGCGGAAGAATCCACGGCGTTCCCGAAGGTCACGAAGCCGCCGTATATGGACGGGCTCGGATTCAACTTCAAGTGGAATATGGGCTGGATGAACGACACGCTGCGTTACGTCTCCGAAGATCCTTTCTTCCGTCAATATAAGCACGGTTGCATGACCTTCTCCCTTATGTACGCTTTCAGCGAAAACTTCATTTTGCCCCTTTCTCACGACGAAGTGGTCCACGGAAAAGGCTCGCTCATCAATAAGATGGCGGGCGATTACGACGAGAAGTTCAAGAGCCTCAAAACCTATTTCGGCTATATGATGGCACACCCCGGAAAGAAACTTCTGTTTATGGGCGGCGAGTTTGCGCAGTTCGCGGAATGGAAGTATTATCAAGGGCTCGATTGGATGCTTCTCGACTATCCGGCGCATAAAAATATGCAGACCTACGTCAAGGCTTTGAATGAATTCTATAAGAGAGAACCCGCGTTCTTCGAGTGCGATACGTCGTACGACGGATTCCGCTGGGCGGTCGTGGACGACAACACCCAGAACATTTTCGCCTTCAACCGCATCGCGGCGAACGGCGACTCGATCCTTTGCGTCTTCAATATGTCGCCGATCACGCGTTATAACTATAAGATCGGCGTTCGCGAGAAGGGCAGATATAACGTCGTTTTGGACAGCGAGAGCAAGAAGTTCGGCGGTCCCAACGACAAATTCGGCGTGACCGCGCAAGTCGGCGAGTGCCACGGCGAAAAGTTCTATCTCGAAATGCATATCCCCGCATATAGCGCGACTTTCTTCAAAAAGAGCGCGCCGAGAAAAAAGAAGGAGAATAAAGAATGAATTCGCGAAACAAGAAAGAGTGTGTGGCAATGCTCCTCGCGGGCGGGCAGGGAACGCGTCTCGGCGTCCTGACGCACGACGTGGCGAAGCCGGCGGTACCGTTCGGCGGGAAATACCGCATCATTGACTTTCCGCTTTCCAACTGCGTTAATTCCGATATCGACACGATCGGCGTTTTGACGCAGTATCAGCCTTTTGAACTCAACCAGTATATCGGAAACGGACAGCCGTGGGACCTTGACCGCTTGACCGGCGGCGCTTACGTTCTCCCGCCGTACGTCAAGGGAAAAGAGGGCGAATGGTATAAAGGGACGGCGAACGCGATCTATCAAAACATTAACTTCATCGACCGCTTCAATCCCGAGTACGTCATCGTCCTTTCCGGCGATCATATCTATAAGATGGACTACGACAAGATGCTCCGCGCGCATAAAGAGAAAGCCGCGGATTGCACGATCGCCGTTATCAACGTCACTTTGGAAGAAGCCACGCGCTTCGGCATTATGAACACGGATGAGAACGACCGTATTTACGAGTTCGAAGAGAAGCCGAAGCAACCGAAAAGCACGAACGCTTCCATGGGAATCTACGTCTTTACTTGGAGCGTGTTGCGTCGCTATTTGATCGACGACGAGAACAACCCGAATTCTCAAAACGATTTCGGGAAGAACGTCATTCCGGGAATGCTCGCCGACGGGCTCAAACTGTACGCCTATCGGTTCAGCGGCTACTGGAAGGACGTCGGGACGATTTCCAGCCTTTGGGAAGCGAATATGGATCTTTTGAATCCCGCGAGCGGCTTGAACCTAAACGATTCTTCTTGGAAGATCTACGCGCGTAACAGCGCGGAACCGCCTCATTTCGCGGCGGGCTCCGCGGAGATCGTCTCTTCGATCGTTTCCGAGGGCGCGATGATCTTCGGCAGCGTCAAGAGAAGCGTGATCTCTCACGGCGCGTATATCGGGCTCGGCGCTTCCGTCGAAGACTCCGTCATCCTTCCCGGCGCGACCGTCAAAGCGGGCGCCGTGATCCGCCACGCGATCGTCGCGGAAGGCGCGGTCGTCGGAGAGGGCGCGAAGATCGGAGAAAAACAAAAAGGACCCGTCAAAGGCGAATGGCAGATCGCCGTCGTCGGACCGGGCGCGAAGATCGCTCCGTCCGTCGTCGTCGCTCCCGCCGAAATGGTCAAGGAGGGCAAATAAATGAACGACGTAATGGGTGTCATTTTCGCAAGCGATAACGAAAACAAGCTCAACGAGCTTACGATCCACAGGACGACCGCTTCCCTTCCTTTCTGCGGAAGATACAGGCTGATCGACTTTGCGCTCAGCAATTTCGTGAATGCGGGCATCACGCAGATCGGCATCGTGACGAGGAGTAACTATTCCTCTCTTATGGACCATATAAGAATGGGTCGCGATTGGGATCTGAACCGTAAAAACGGCGGACTTTCCGTCTTCCCGCCTTTCGTCTTGAATTCTTCGAGAGAAATGTACAAAGGGAAGATCGAGGCGATCTATTCGATCCAAGGCTTTATTCGCCGTTCGCAGGAATCCTACGTCCTCCTCTCGAACAGCAATATCGCGATGAATATCGATTACGACGAAGTCTTTAAGGCGCACGCCGAATCGGGCGCGGACGTGACGATGCTCGTCCACCGCGCGAAGACGACGACGAGCCGCCGTCTCGTCGTGGAAGAGGACGCGGGCGAAGTAAAGGATCTTTACTTCTCGCAGACGCCGTCTTCCGAAGAAAAGACCCTCGGATTGAACGTATATCTCATCAAAAAAGACCTGCTCCTGTCTCTCGTCGAGCACGAGTACGCGCGCGGTCACGTCGACTTCGAGAAAGACATTTTGATGAAGCAACTCGGCGCGTTGAAGATCAACGCTTTTATGGTGAAGCGTCACGCCGCGATCGTGGACGACGTCCGCACTTACTATAACGAAAGTATGGAAGCGCTCGATCCGCAGGTTCGCGAAGACCTGTTCTACGGCGGCAGCGTTATCTACACGAAGGTCAAGGACAGCGTTCCTACGATCTATAAGGAGAACGCCGCCGTTAAAAACAGCTTGATCGCCGACGGTTGCGAGATCGACGGTTTGGTCGAAAACAGCATTTTGTTCCGTGGCGTCAAGGTGGCGCGCGGTGCGGAAGTCAGGAATTCCATCGTTATGGAAGACGGAAGAATTATGGAAAACGCTTCCGTTTGTTATGCGATCACGGATAAGAACGTAACGATCAGTTCGGGCAGAACGATCAGCGGTTACGAGAGTTATCCCGTCGTCATTGTAAAGGATAAAACGGTATGATTGAAAAGGAGATTGATATGAATAAAATGAAAAAGAGAAACGCAAAGGCGAAGGGCAAGCCCCGTCAGCCGAGAAAGAGGACGGGCGTCTTATTCGTTACGTCCGAAGCGGCTCCGTTCATCAGGACGGGCGGTCTCGGAGACGTCGCGGGAGCGCTCCCGCAGGCTCTCGTGAAAGAAGGACTCGACGTGCGCGTCGTGCTTCCTCTCTATTCCGACATTCCGGATAAACTTCGCCAGACGCTGAGCTTCGTGACCTATACCTACGTTCCGCTCGCTTGGAGAAACCAATACTGCGGCGTGTACGAGGGCGAAGCGAACGGCGTCAAGTATTACTTCATCGATAACGAGTACTATTTCAAGCGCGGCGGCTTGTACGGCCACTATGACGACGGAGAGCGTTTCGCGTTCTTCTCCAAAGCCGTCCTCGAAATGTTAATGCTGATCGACTTCCGTCCCGCCGTCATTCATTGCAACGACTGGCAGACCGCGCTCGTTCCGGTCTTCCTCGATTGCTTCTATCGCGGGAATTCCATCTATGCGGATATCAAGACGGTGTACAGCATCCATAATATCGAGTTCCAAGGTCAGTACGACAGCCACATGGCGAGCGACGTCCTCGGGATTCCCGAATCGCGCCGCCAGCTTTTGGAGTATGCGGGCGCCTGCAACTATATGAAGGGCGGTATCGAATGCTCCGACCGCGTGACGACCGTCAGCCCGACCTACGCCGGCGAGATCATGGACAGCTATTACGCCTACGGTTTGGAAGACATTCTTCGCAACCGCGCGTATAAGATCAGCGGGATCATCAACGGCATCGACGTCGCGGATTACGATCCGAAGACGGATAAAGCTTTGTTCGCTCCCTATTCCGTCGTGGATCTCAGCGGAAAAGAGGTCAACAAGGAGGCCTTCCTGCGCTTGATTTCGTTGCAGTACGTCAAGACGCGCCCCTTGATCGCGATGATCACGAGGCTTACTTCGCAAAAGGGCTTGGATCTCGTCCTCGCCGTCGCGGAAGAGCTTCTTTCCGCCGACGTGCAGCTCGTCGTCCTCGGAATGGGCGATTGGAAGTACGAGACCCGCCTCAAAGATCTCGAACATCGCTTCGGAAACAAACTTCGCGTCATCATCAATTTCAGCCGCGACCTCGCCAGCAAGCTTTACGCCGCGTCGGATATTTTCCTGATGCCGTCCAAGTTCGAGCCCTGCGGTCTCTCGCAGATGATCGCGATGCGTTACGGTTCGGTCCCCGTCGTCCGCGAAACGGGCGGCTTGAAGGACACGGTCGAACCCTTCAACCCCGAGACGAAGACGGGCGTCGGTTACACGTTCAAGACCTTCAACGCGCAGGATATGCTTTGGGCGATCTGGCGCGCGGTGGACGCGTACTACAACAACAAAGAGGATTGGAATATCGTCATGAAAAACGGTATGACCCGCGATTTCAGTTGGTCGAATTCGGCGAAACGTTACGCGGAACTTTATAAATCATTGATTAAATAAGACAGGAGAAGGAAGAAAGGTGCTTGCATGAAAAACTACACTGAAAAAGAATTACAACAATTGATCGAGGCGCAAGTCGAAAAACAGCAGGGTATTTCCGCGAAAGACGCGACCAACGCGCAAATGTACGAAGCGGTTTGTATGGTCGTCAGAAACATCTTGACGCGCCAGAGAGTGGAATTCAAAAACAAGATCCACAACGGGAAATATAAGCAGGTTTATTATATGTCGATGGAGTTTTTGCCGGGAAGATCCCTCAAAAACCACCTCTTCAATATTAAACTCACCGACAAGATGCGCGGCGCGCTCAAAAACCTCGGCTACGATCTCGACGTGATCGAAGAGATCGAACCGGACGCGGGTCTCGGAAACGGCGGTCTCGGTCGCCTCGCTTCGGCGTATATGGACGCGTTGACCAGCGAAAGCTATCCGGCTTGCGGCTTCTCGATCAAGTACGATTACGGTATTTTCCAGCAGAAAGTCGTCGACGGTTGGCAGGTCGAAATGCCCGACCGTTGGCTTGAAAAAGGCGACGTTTGGCTCGCTCCGCGCCCCGAAGAGACCTTCGAAGTCCATTTCGGCGGCAGAGTGGAAGAGACTTGGACGGACGGAAACCTCAAAGTCGAGCTCAAAAACTACACGCCGATCCTCGCGCTTGCTTACGATATGCATATCTCGGGTTACGATACCGACGCGGTCAACCGCATCCGCCTTTGGAGCGCGAAATCCCCGATGGATTTCGATATGCACCTCTTCAACCAAGGCGAATACCTGAAAGCTTCGGAAAACAAAGCGCTTGCGGAGTCCATCTCCAAGGTCCTCTATCCCGCGGATAACAACGTCGAAGGGAAAATGCTTCGTTTGAAACAGCAATATTTCTTCGTTTCGGCGTCCATTCAATCCATCGTGAAGAACCATCTGCGCCACAATCCGAACCTCGATAACCTCGCGGATCTCGTCGCGATCCACATCAACGACACGCACCCGACGCTCTGCATCCCCGAGCTTATGCGTATTTTGATCGACGAATACGGCTACGGTTGGGAAAAGGCGTGGGATATCGTCCGCAACACCGTTTCCTACACCAACCACACGGTTATGGCGGAAGCGTTGGAAAAATGGCCGCAAAACCTCGTCGAGCAGCAGCTCCCGCGTATCTATCAGCTCATCACGGAAATGAACCGCCGTTACTGCATCGAGCTTTGGGAAGCCTTCCCGAACGATTGGGACAAGGTCAGCAAAGCCGCGATCATGGCGTACGGTGAGATCCGTATGGCGAACCTTTGCCTGTATGCGTCCCACACGATCAACGGCGTTTCCGCGCTGCACAGCGACATTTTGAAGAAAGACGTCTTCAACGACATCTATAAATTGACGCCCGCGCGCTTTACGAACGTCACGAACGGCATCACGCACCGCCGTTGGCTCGCCGAAGCGAACCCGCTTCTTTCCGATTATATCAAGACCTTGATCGGCGATAAGTTCATCAAAGACGCGGATCTCTCCGGTCTTATGAAGTTCACCGGCGACAAGACCGTCCTGAATAAGCTCGCCGAGATCAAAAAGGCGAATAAGGAAGTCCTTGCGAAGTACATTTACGACAATAACGGCGTAAAGGTCAGCACGGACAGCATCTTCGACGTCCAAGTCAAGAGGTTGCACGAGTATAAGAGACAGCTTTTGAACGCGCTTCACATTCTCGATCTCTATCTCGACCTCAAAGAGAATCCCGATATGGAGATGAAGCCCCGCACCTTTATTTTCAGCGCGAAAGCGGCTTCGAGCTATTACGTCGCGAAACTCATCATTCGCTTGATCTACACGATGGGCAACGTGATCAATAACGACCCCGATATCAAAGATAAGATCAAGGTCGTCTTCCTCGAAAACTATCGCGTTTCTCTCGCCGAGATCATTATGCCGGCTTCCGAAGTAAGCGAGCAGATCTCGATCGCGGGTAAAGAGGCGTCCGGTACCGGCAATATGAAGTTTATGATTAACGGCGCGGTCACCCTCGGAACGATGGACGGCGCGAACGTCGAGATTTTCGAGCACGTCGGCGCGGATAACATCTTTATCTTCGGTCTTTCTTCGGACGAAGTCCATTCGCTGTATCAAGGCGGCTACGAGCCGACGGCGTACTACCGCAATAACTATCGCATCCGCAGAGTCATCGATATGCTCAGAAACGGCATCGGCGGCGTCAGCTTCAAGGAGCTTGCGGATCTCTTGACGATCGGTCGCGGCGGCATGGCGGATCCCTATATGTGCCTCGCCGACTTCGACAGCTACTCCGACGCGCAAAAGAAACTCGAAGCGACCTATAATCAACCTCTCGTCTGGAACAAGATGAGCCTTGTGAATATCGCGCAATCCGGTTTCTTCGCCGCGGATCGCGCCGTCAAAGAGTACGGCGACAGGATCTGGCATTTGAGACCCGTTAAATAAGCAAAAAAAAAGAGCAACCGATAAAATTTTACCGCCGTCCTTCGGGGCGGCGGCATTAACGTGTAACGATGTTTAAGTTTAATTCTCGCGTGCATAAGACCCCTTTCGGCGCGGTTCGAGAGGGAGAAAAAATCAAGATCGTGTTCCCCGTCATGCGGACGATTTGGGTGGAAGGAGTCAGCCTTTTCCTTCAAAAGGACGAAGATATTCGGGAGATCCCGCTTCACTTTTGCGGGGACGACGGCAATCTGACCTATTTCCAATGTGAATTCTCCGTCGAAAAATGGGGCATTTACTACTATCGCTTCGAAGTCCGCGAAGTGGGCGGCGGCGTCCATCATATCGGCGCGGGCGAAGAGGGCGACGCGATCGCCGGCGAAAACTTGCCCGATTGGCAGCTCACCGTCTATTCCCGCAGCTATCACGTCCCGAAGACCATTCAGGGCGGCGTCATTTATCATATCTTTGCGGATCGTTTCGCGAAGGTCGGAGAGGACGTCGAGCCGCGTTTCGGTTATCTGAAAAAGTGGGGCGAAAAGGTGACGGTCGTCGAGCCCGACGGATCGTATAAAGCAAACGACTTTTTCGGCGGTAATTTCAAGGGCATTACGTCCAAACTCGATTATATCGAAAGTCTCGGCGTGACCGAGATCTATCTTTCGCCGATCTTCGAGGCGAGTTCCAACCATCGTTACGACACGGGCGACTATTTGAAGCTCGATCCGCTCCTCGGAGCGGAAGAGGATTTCCGCGAGTTGATCCAAGAGGCGGGAAAGCGCGGCATCGGCGTGATTTTGGACGGCGTCTTCAATCACTCGGGCGCGGACAGCATCTATTTCAACCAACTCGGGCATTACGACAGCGTAGGCGCGTATCAAAGCGAAGATTCCCCCTATCACGACTGGTACTATTTCTCGAAATTCCCCGACGAATATCACAGTTGGTGGGGCTGTAAGGTCGTCCCGACGCTGAACAAGAGCGCGGAAGGCTACCGCAAATTGATCTTCGGAAAGGGCGGCGTGATCGACAAATGGACGCATTTCGGCTTGCACGGTTGGCGTCTGGACGTCGTGGACGAGCTTCCGTCCGACTTCGTCGATCTTCTGCGCGAGGCGATCAAAAAAGCGAATAAGGACGTCGTCGTTATCGGCGAAGTGTGGGAAGACGCGAGCGTCAAGTCCAGCTACGGGACGTTGCGCCCCTACTTTACGAAAGGCGAACTTGACGGCGTCATGAACTATCCGTTCAAAGAAGCGATCCTGACTTTCTGCTCGTACGGAGGCGCGAAAGCCTTCGGCAAGAAGGTGATGAAGATCTGCGAGAATTATCCCGCGGACGCATTGAACACCTCGATGACCTTGATCGGTTCGCACGACACCGTGCGCGTTTTGAACGCGCTTTCCGGCGTCGACGTCCGTTACACGACCAAGGAACAGCGCAGGGAAATGACGCTCGACGGCGAGGTCTTGACGCTTGCGAAAAAGCGTTTGAAGATGGCTTCGCTTTTGCAGTTTATGCTGCCCGGCGTCCCGAGCGTCTATTACGGAGACGAAGTCGGTTTGCAGGGCTATGAAGACCCGATGAACCGCGCGACCTTCCCTTGGGGCAAAGAGGATAAAGAGCTTTTGGAGCATTACCGTTTCCTCGGCGCGTTCCGCAAGAAGTACCGCGATATTTTGCTCGGCGGAACGGGCGTTTGGGAGCAGGGCGAACTCTTGATCCTGCACCGCTTCAAGGACGGAAAATCCCTTTACGCCGTCGTTAACCCGACCTTTGAGGATCGCAATTTCCGCTACGGAAAGATGAAAAGCTCGCGTTGCGCGCAGTGCGGAAAGGTCTTTGAGACGGGGGATTGCACGGTGATCCCGGCGCTTGGGTATATGATATTGGAGCCCCTCGAATAGAGCGAGCGCGTATAAGGGCGATTATGCGTCTCTACCGCGCCGTTTGCGTCGGTTGCGTGAGGACGCGCCCTTCCGCGCCCTCGCGGAGCGTTCGCCTAAGCCGTTTTCTCCGCGCTCGTTAAGAGCCGCGCGGAGTTCGAAAAATCAAATATGGCACACTTGCACCCGTAGCTCAGCTGGATAGAGCACCGGCCTCCGACGCCGGGTGTCGTTGGTTCGAATCCAATCGGGTGCGCCAAAAAAATCTCGGATTTTTCCGAGATTTTTTTGTATCCGAACCGAAGCGAAGCGCGGTTTGGCATATCATCAAAGGCGTGAGCCTTTGCATATCATCACGGCATAGCCGTGTATAAAAGAATTCGCTTTGGTTTTATGATATACATCGCCTTTGGCACTGATAATAGGCAAATCTTGCGAGTTGATGATTTTCGAGATTTATCAATCGTGATGATATGAGCGTCGTCGCGTGATCATTCGGACAAGACCTATTCAATGCAAGAGGCATACAGTATGCACTATTTCGTGAACAATTATTCTTTTAGACCTTCTCGATGCACCATATTTGGGACAATAGACATGGTATTTTTTTTAGTGACGAGAACAAAAGGAGAACCCAATATGCAAGATTTTTTGAAAGCGTTTGACAAGGTCATCGGATATGATGACGAGAAAAGAAAGTTGATGCCCATCTGCGATATGATGCGCAAATTTGAGAAGTACAAGCGGCTGGGTGTCGTTATGCCGAGCGGTGCTTTGCTACAAGGCGAACCCGGTTATGGCAAGACGCTCCTCGCTAAGTGCTTTATCGAAGCGTGCGGAGTACCGCATTTTCTATGCAGGAAAGATAAAGCGGACGGAGATTTCATTGATTATATGACAAAATGTTTTGACGAAGCCGTTGCAGCTGCGCCCGCTATTGTTTTTCTCGATGATATGGACAAATTTGCCAATGAAGACAAAGACCATAGAAATGCGGAGGAATATGTCGCGGTGCAGTCCTGCATCGATAACGTGAAAGGAAAAAATGTCTTCGTGATTGCCACGACCAATGATCTATATAACTTACCGGAGTCGCTCCTTCGTGCCGGGCGTTTCGACATCAACCTCGAGATGCAAGGCCTCGATAGAGATGATCAGATCAAATTGATAAAATACTTCTTGGGGAGTAAATCATTTTTGGAAGAGATCCCGCCCGAGCAGATCCAAGATATTATCGGTGGATGGATGTCCTGTGCCGAACTGGAAAAGATCATCAACGATGCTGCAATCAAGGTCGCGTTTGAAAACCGCGATACCGTTACGCGTGACGATATCATTTTCGCTTGCCTGAATCATCATTTCGGTGGAGTAGATACCGCAAGGAATTACAGCGAAGAAAAGCGGAAACGGATGGCGTATCACGAAGCCGGACATGTTGTGGTTCGAGAGGTTTTGGATCCGAATACAGTCAGTTTGGTGTCCATCAAAGCATATAAGTCCTCCAACGGCGGGGTCACGTGCTTCTGCGATGGAGTGGAGAAAAGCTTTGAAATCGTGATAAATCAGGTGAAAGGAGCCCTCGGAGGGAAGGCTGCAACGGAGATCGTTTTCGAAGAAACAGACATCGGAACGAGAGACGACATCAAGACAGCAAGATATGCTCTTGAAAAACTCCGAGATAAAAACGCGGCATTCGGTTTTGAATCTCAAACCGATTATAATAGTTCGGATGCGACGCGTAGAAGAGCGGATGACGTTTTAAGCGCGGAAATGAATAAGTGCTATGAGGTTGCGAAAACGATCATTTCGGATCATCGGGATTTCTTAGACGCAGTCGCCGCGGCGCTTCTTGAGAAAGAAACGATCTTTGCCACCGATATCGCCGAGATTAAGAAGAACTTGCATGTTTGACAAAAAGGGATCTTGAATGTGTGCACCGGATATGGTACACTGTATTTGTCGAATGAAAACGGAGGAGACGAGTACATTGTCTGATTTTGAGCCGAAAAAACTTGCGCTTTTGCGCATTCTTCAGATCCTCGAAAAGTATAGCGATATAGACCACCCGCTGGGGCAGAAAGCCATTGCCGAAATCCTTGACAGGGACTACGGCATAGAGTTGGAACGTAAAGCGGTTTCGAGGAATATCTCCCTACTCAAAGAAGCCGGATTCGAGATAGAACAGCTCGCCGAAGGCGTTTATCTTGCTGAGCGGCAGTTTGAGGATTCCGAGTTGCGTCTCTTGATAGACGGCGTTCTTTCCGGAAGGTTTATCTCCGCGAAGCATTCTGCCGATCTGATCGAAAAACTGTGCGCCCTCGGGAATAAGTACTTCCGCAACCATGTGAAGAATATCTATTCGGTGCGTGAGTGGAATAAGACAGATAACGTGGCGGTATTCTATACCATTGACATCATAGACGAGGCAATCGAGAACGGAAAACAGATCGCCTTCGACTTCAACCGATATGGCGCGGACAAGAAACTTCACCGTGTGGCGCACCACCTTGTTACGCCCTATCAAATGGTTCTGAAAAACCAAAGCTACTACCTGATGGCATATAACGAGAAGTGGAAGCACATCACTTATTATCGCCTGGACCGCATTACCGAAGCGCGGATCGTTGACGTCTCGGCAACCCCGTTGAAGTCCATCGACGGCTATCAAAACGGGATCGATTACAAACGCTTTTCCACCGCGCTCCCGTATATGTTCGCAGACAAGCCGGAGACGGTGGAGTTTGTTTGCGACGAATGGATGATCGATCAAGTGATGGACTGGTTCGGGAAAAGCGCGTCCTTCCTGCCGTATGGGGAGCGGTATAAGGTGAGCGTGACGGTCAGCTTGAACGCGATGGAGTTTTGGGCGTTGCAGTATTTGCAGGCAGTAGAGATCCTTTCCCCATTGTCCTTGCGAGAAAGGATAAAGAGCGGGTTGCAAGAAGCAATAAAGAAATATGAATAAAGAAGGAGAAAAAATATGAAAATTCACTATTTCCAACGGTATCATCAAAAAGAAAACGTGGCTACGGCAAATACGATGTTGCTGTTATCAAGATTTTATCAATATTCGTCTGATAAGTTTTTCCAATTTATAAAAGACGAGTTTTTCTCAAATACCTTTGAACCGGAAATACAGTTTAGACTTCAAGAAAAAAGCGGAGATAAACGAAGCATTCCCGATGCGACCATTACTCAAGAAAGCTTTAAAATCGTTATAGAAACGAAAATCAAAGATTGGTTTTACACGGATCAATTAAAAAGACATTTAACATCATTTACAAATGAAAACCATCGAGCGGTTTTGGCGCTATGTTCTGAATTAATGGCGGATAAAACAATTGACGAGTTTATAAAAGTACTGGACGCCCACAACCAAAATATATCGGAAGAGGCCAAACAGAAACCGGTTCGCCCTATCGGATTTAATTATACAACGTTTGAGGATCTCGCAAACGACATTCGAAAACATTTGGATGATAATGATTTTCAAATGCAAGAAGTGTTAAATGATTATGAAGAATTTCTTGTAAACACTAACTTAATAACAGAAAAAAATATGCGAGTTCAATTGGCAAGAAAATCGATCGATTTCAATGTGAAAGAAAACTGTTATTATGATGGTGCCGATAGGGGCTTCGGTAAGCACGACTATTTAGGGCTGTATTGTGACAAAAGTGTACGCGCTGTTGGGAAGGTTATTGCGCGCATCACTGCGCTTGTAAACGAGGCGGGCACGATGGTCTACGAGGTTGAAAGTGGAGAGTTAACCGATGAAAGAAAAGCAGTAATCGAACGTGCAATACAGGATGCCGCGAAAAAGGGCTGGAATCTTCGTACGATTAAACACCGATATTTCTTCGTGGATAAGTTTTATGAAACAGATTTTAAAAAAACATCTTTGCGTGCTCCGATGGGATCTCGCGTCTTTGATTTGAAAAAACTGCTTAACATAACGGGTGAACTGCCGAGTACTGAAGAACTTGCTCGATTGTTAAAAACAATAACTTGGGAAGACTATTTAAGAAGTTAACAAATTGAAATAAGAGAGATTTAATGCTTATGATGCACCAGTGATAGCTATTTTGTGAAGCACAGCAAAGCAAGAATAATACGAACCAAGGGAAACACCCGCGGCTCGTATTGTTTTTTTGACTGATCCTTTGGGAATTATTTGGCGCGATTGGCTGAAATAAAGGATAGTAGTTTCGCACCGCGGTCTTGCATTTCGATTCGGAGGGGGATATAATAGAGGTGTTTTCGGGTGACAGCGCGGCGGGGCTGCGCAAGGCGTCCGAGGACAAAAATCGGTGAAAGGAGATCGCTATGAAAAGAGTGATAAAGGTCGTGGCGGCGGTTTTGGCATTGGTCGCGCTCTCGGCAATCGCGCTTACGGGATGCGATTTGACGCGAAAGCTCGGCGGCGCGGAGGCGACGTTCCCCGGGAAGGTATCCGGCGCGAAGTCGCTTTCTTTCAAGATGAACGTTCAATATAAAAAAGGCGATGCGGAAACCGTCGTCTATATGGATTGCTATAAGCAGACCGCGGACGGCGGCGCGGAATACGCCTACGTCTACTCTTGCCCGCAGGCTCTCTACGATTCCTATAAAAACATATACGCCGACGGCAAGCTGTATGAGGTGATCAACGTAACGAAGAATTCGGGCTCGTATCACGTGAAGGACGGCGTCGCCGTGGATGACGAGGGCAACATCCTGTATCACGTTACGCAAAACATTTTGCTGACGAGCGTCGCCGCGCTCTTGACCAAGGCGAAGAAAGAGACGATCGACGGCGAAACGACCTACCGTTACGATATCGATATCAACGGGAAAACCGTCTCGATTTGGTACAACGACAAAGTTATGGTTCGGCTTTACGCGAAATTCGAACCCGAAAAAGAGGGGGACGATCCCGAGGAGTACACGATCGCGCTCTCCGATTACAAGTTTGATCAAACGATCGCCGCGGACGTCTTCGCGAGACCCTCGACCTACGGCGTAACCTATCTCCCGAGTCCATTCTCCTTTGAAGACTGGATGTCGGTCATTACGACCTTTGCCGCAAAGCTCGGCTGAGGCGTGCGAAAGCGAAAAAAGAAAGCGGGAGCTCGGGCTCCCGCTTTTTCTTTTCAGCGGCTTTTCGCGGTTTTACTTTTTCTTCCAAGGCGTTTCTTTATCCGGTCAACCGTTCTCCTCCCGGTAGCGGTAATCGCGGTAGGACGGATCCTTTTTGCCGTTTTTTTCCGCAACAGGCGAACGACAAAGAATTTGGATTTCGCCGCGATGCCGACGCGGTGCGTTCGGTCGCGCTCGGTTTTCCTTTTTCGGGGAGAAGGGCGGGTTGCATTTTTCTTTCGTTCGCGCTATAATACGGGCAGGCGAAACGGCGCCGAAACGAAAACGAAGGGGGGCTTTTTCCGAAGCGAGGGCGTATGGGGCGAATAAGGAATAAATCGAACGTAATACTCTTAATCGTTCTTATCGTCGTCATCGCGGGGCTCGGGACGGGCGTGTTCTTTTTCGAAAGGGTCCCGCAGCGCGCCGCCGCGCGTCAGATCAATCGGGAACTCAGTCTTCCGTTTAAGCTGTTCGACAAGCCGAATTTCGACAATAAGCAGTACGGTTGTCTCGGCGGCGTCGGCGTGGTCTCCTATTTCGACCTTTCCTATCTGAACGAAGGAAACGAATCGATCCGCCGCGACGGAACGATGATGCTTTTGAACGGTCCGATCGTCTATTATAACGTAACGGCGTATCCGGATATGCTTTGCAAGTCGAAGCGGATCACTTATATCGAGTGTTCGGATCCCGCGTATCGCCTGTACGGGTGCTCCGTCGGAAACACCGCTGAGCAGTTCGACAAAGCGCTTTCCGCCGCGGGGTTCAGGGAAGTCGGATCCAACTTCTATAAGAAATCGGATATTTTTATCTCGCTGTTTCTCGACGGAAAGAAAAAGGTCGCCTATTACGTCATTCGCGCCGAAGTCGGGAATCTTTTGAATCTGCGAGCGTAAAGGAAGGGAATTACCCGAAAAAAGGTTGACTTGTTCGGGCGGGTTCGTTACAATGAAAACAACGATACTTTTAAGTCGATCCGGAGAGGTCGGCAAGGTCGATCATAGAGCGCATTTTGTGCGTTATTCCGTGCTATCCGTCTTGCCGTCTCGGCAAGACTTTTTTTACGGGGAGGGAGAGCGATGCGGAAAGTCAAGATCTTGGACAAAGAAACCGTTATGCGTTCGCTCGCGAGGATCACGCACGAGATCTTGGAGCGAAACGACGATGCTCTTTGCATCTTGGGCGTCAAGACCCGCGGCATTCGCCTTTCTCGCATTCTGACCGAAAACTTAAAGAAATTCGCGGGGTTGGACGTCCCTTGCGGCTATATCGACGCGACGATGTATCGCGATGATTTTACGCAGGAAGAAAAGCGTCGGAAGGTCGGCGAAAGCCTCGTCCCGTGCGACATCAACGGCAAGACGGTTTTGATCGTGGACGACGTTTTGTACACCGGAAGGACGGCGCGCGCCGCGATCGAAGCGGTTTTCGCGCTCGGTCGCCCCAAAGCGGTCCGACTCGCCGTTCTCGTGGACAGGGGTCACAGAGAGATCCCCGTTCGCCCCGATTTCGTCGGAAAGAACATTCCGACTTCGAGGCAGGAAAAGATCGCCGTCGTTATGGACGGAGAAGGTTCGGATTGCGGAGTCTTTATCGTAAACGACGCGGAGTAAGGGAGAAAGCGAAATGAAAAACGTAACGATTTTTAATCTTTCCGATCAAACGACCCTGCAAGCGATCTCCGCTTTTTGTTCCGATTTGAATCCCGAAAAAGAATATACGGTTTTTCCCGGTTTCTGCGACGTGCACGTCCATTTCAGAGAACCGGGTTTTTCTTATAAAGAGACGATCCGCACGGGGTCTCTCGCCGCCGCGCGCGGCGGATATACCGCGGTTTGCACGATGCCGAACCTGAACCCCGTTCCGGACGAGCCTTCCGCGCTGCGGGCGCAGCTCGAAATCATCGAAAGAGACGCGGTGATCCCCGTCTATCCCTACGCCGCGATCACGAAAGGGGAAAAAGGCGAAGTCCTTTCCGATATGGAAGGGCTTGCCGCGGACGCGATCGCTTTTTCGGACGACGGAAAGGGCGTGCAAAGCGAAGAGAGGATGCGCCGCGCGATGGAGAAAGCGAAGTCGCTCGGAAAGATCGTCGCCGCGCATTGCGAAGTGAACGAGCTTTTGAAAGGGGGCTATATCCACGACGGCGTCTACGCGAAAGCGCACGGGCATAAAGGGATCTCTTCCGCGAGCGAATTCGTCGAGATCGAGCGCGATCTGCGCCTCGCGAAGGAGACGGGCGCGGCGTTTCACGTCTGCCATATCTCGACGGCGGAGAGCGTCGCTTTGATCCGCGCCGCGAAAAAAGACGGGATCGACGTAACCTGCGAGACCGCGCCGCATTATCTCGTCCTCGACGAAAACGATCTTCAAGAGAGCGGAGATTTCAAGATGAATCCCCCGCTTCGCGGGAAAAAAGACAGAGAAGCGCTGATAGAGGGCGTCCTCGACGGAACGATCGATATGATCGCGACCGATCACGCGCCGCACGCCGCGAAAGAAAAGGCGAAAGGGCTTTCGGGAAGCGCGTTCGGAATCGTGGGATTGGAGACGGCGTTCCCCGTTCTCTATACCCGCCTCGTTAAAGAGGGCGTTTTGTCTCTCGAAAAACTCGTCGAGCTGATGGCGGTCAATCCCCGCAAGCGTTTCAAGATCGCGTCGGAAGGATTTTCCGTGTGGTCGCTTTCGGAAAAGGAAAAGATCGACCCCGCGAAATTTTTATCCAAGGGAAGGTCGACTCCCTTTGCGGGCGAAGAAGTTTTCGGCGTCAATTACCTGACCGTTTCGCGCGGTTCGGTTCGATATAAAAAACAATAAAACATAAGCTGTCAAAGGAGAAAAAGCTATGGCAAAAAGAACGGATATCAAAAAGATCTTAATCATCGGTTCGGGACCGATCGTCATCGGTCAAGCGGCGGAATTCGACTACGCGGGCACGCAGGCTTGCCTCGCTTTGAAGGAAGAGGGCTACGAGGTCGTCCTCGTAAACAGTAACCCCGCCACGATCATGACGGATACGCAGATCGCGGATAAGGTTTATATGGAGCCTTTGACCTTGGAATATATCGCGAAGATCCTGCGTTACGAGCGCCCGGACGCGATCGTCCCCGGGATCGGCGGGCAGACGGGTCTGAATATCGCGATGCAACTCGAAAAGAAAGGCGTCTTGAAAGAATGCCGCGTGGAACTCCTCGGAACGAGCAGCGAAAGCATTGAGCGCGCGGAAGACAGAGAACTTTTCAAAGAGATGTGCGAAAGCATCGGCGAGCCCGTCATTCCTTCCGAGATCACCTATGACGTGGACGCGGCGGCGGACGCAGCGGATAGGATCGGATACCCGGTCGTCCTGCGCCCGGCGTTCACCCTCGGCGGAACGGGCGGCGGCTTCGCGAATAACGAGACGGAGCTTCGCGAGATCGCGGCGAACGGATTCGCGCTTTCTCCCGTCCATCAAGTCCTCGTCGAAAAGAGCGTAAAGGGATATAAGGAGATCGAATTCGAAGTTATGCGCGATTCCGCGGATAACGCGATCACGATCTGCGGAATGGAAAACATCGACCCCGTCGGCGTCCATACGGGCGATTCGATCGTCGTCGCGCCGATCATGTCCTTAAACGAGCACGACCTCAAAATGCTTCAAGACAGCGCGATCAAGATTATTCGCGAGCTTAAAATCGCGGGCGGTTGCAACGTCCAATTCGCGCTGAATCCCAATTCTTCCGAATACTATTTGATCGAAGTCAACCCGAGAGTTTCGCGCTCGTCCGCGCTCGCTTCCAAGGCAAGCGGTTATCCGATTGCCCGCGTGACCGCGAAGATCGCCGTCGGTATGGAACTCAAAGATATTCCCGTCGCGGGAGGAACGGCGGCGACCGAACCTTCGCTCGATTACGTCGTCGCGAAATTCCCGCGTTTCCCCTTCGATAAATTTACGAACGCGAGCAATATCCTCGGCACGCAGATGAAAGCGACGGGCGAAGTCATGGGTATCGGCTCCACTCTTTCCGAATGCTTCTTGAAATCCATTCGCTCCCTCGAAACGGGCGTTTGCCACGTCCATCTCAAAAAGTTCGACGAGATGACGACCGAGGCGATCCTCGAATATCTCGGGAACTTCCGCGCGGACGGGATCTTCGCGGTCGCCGAAGCGCTTCGCCGCGGCGTCTCGATCGAGGAACTTTATAAGATCACGATGATCACGCCGCTCTTCCTCGAATGCGTAAAGTCCATCACGGAAATGGAAAAGATCCTGAAAGCGAAACCTTTTGATCTCGACGCGCTCAAAGCGGCGAAGACGATGGGCTTCTCGGATCAATATATCGCGAGCCTGTGGGGAACGGAGGAGATCAAGATCTATTCTCTCCGCAAGGAGAACGGATTTACGCCCGTCTTCCGCATGGTGGACACGCTTCACACGGGCAAGTATATCGCTTACCTCTATTCGACCTATCTGAACCTCTTGGATAAGACGGTCGAAAATCAATCCCGCTTGACCGACAAGAATAAACTCGTCGTCCTCGGCGCGGGACCGATCCGCATCGGGCAAGGCGTCGAATTCGACTATTCGACCGTACACGCCGTCCAGACCTTGAAGCGCGCGGGCTACGAAGCAATCATTATCAACAATAACCCCGAAACCGTTTCCACGGATTACACGACGGCGGATAAACTCTATTTCGAGCCGCTGACCCCCGAAGACGTTATGGCGATCCTCGATTTCGAGAAGCCCGAAGGCGTCATCGCTTCCCTCGGCGGACAAACCGCGATCAACCTCGCGGATCCCTTGAACGCCCGCGGGGTAAAGATCGTCGGAACGGATTGCGCGGCGATCGACAAAGCGGAGAACCGCGACCTCTTCGAGAAGCTTTTGAACGAACTCGATATTCCGCGCCCCGAAGGCACGGCGGTCACGAAGATCGAAGACGGCGTAAAAGCGGCGGCAAGGATCGGCTATCCCGTCCTCGTTCGCCCGAGCTTCGTCCTCGGCGGCAGAGCGATGCAGATCGTCGGCAACGAAAAGGCGCTTCGCCATTATTTGAAAACGGCGGTCGAGATCGACGAAGACAAGCCCGTCCTCGTGGATCGCTATATCGTCGGAAAAGAAGTCGAAGTGGACGCCGTTTGCGACGGAGTGGACGTCTTCGTCCCGGGAATTATGGAACTCGTCGAGAGGACGGGTATCCACTCGGGCGACAGCATCTCGGTCTATCCGACCTTCTCGATCTCGGATAAGGTCAAAGGGACGATCCTGCAATACGCGAAAAAGCTCGGTCTCGGCATCGGCATCAAGGGTCTTTATAATATTCAATTTATCGTGGATAAAGACGAAAAGGTCTATATCATCGAGGTCAACCCCCGTTCTTCGAGGACGGTACCTTTCCTTTCCAAATCGACGGGCTACTCCCTCGCGGATATTGCGACCGAAGTCATTATGGGCAAGAGCTTGAAAGAGCAGGGCATCTTCGGCATTTATCCCGAGGAGAAAAAACGCTATTACGTCAAAGTCCCCGTCTTCTCCTTCAATAAGATCAAGGGGCTGGACGCCTATCTCTCCCCCGAAATGAAATCCACGGGCGAAGCGATCGGTTACGACGACAAACTCAACCGCGCGCTCTTCAAAGCGTTGCAGGCGGCGGGAATGAAACTTCAAAACTACGGAACGGTCTTCGCGACGATCGCGGACGCGGATAAAGAGGAAGCGCTTCCCTTGATCCGCCGCTTCTATAACCTCGGCTTCAATATCGAGGCGACCTCCGGCACCGCGAAGTTCTTGAAGGAGAACGGGATCCGCACGCACGTCCTCAAAAAGATCAGCGAGGGTAGTTTGGCGATCCGTGATTCGATCCGCCAAGGGCATATCGCTTACGTTATCAACACTTCGTCCGTCGGCGCGGAAGGCGCGAAGCTCGACGGCGTCGAGATCCGCAAATACGCGACGGAAAGCAACGTTACGATGTTTACCTCGCTCGACACGGTCAAAGTCCTCCTCGACATCCTTGAAGAGACGACCCTGACGATCTCCACGATCAACGCGTAAGGAAAGAGAAATGAAGCAAGTTTTGTTGGAAGTCGAAAAGACCGAATCCCTTTGCGCGAACGTCTTCAAGACGGTTTTCCGCGGAGACGTTTCGGATATCCGCGCGCCGGGGCAGTTCGTAAACGTTCGCCTCGACGGCTTGTATCTTCGCCGTCCGATCTCGGTCTGCGATCTCGGAGAGGACGAATTGACGCTCGTCTATAAAGTCGTCGGGAAGGGAACCTTGAAGCTTTCGGAAGCGAAGAAGGGCGATCCGTTCGACGTCTTGACGGGGCTCGGCAACGGCTACGACCTTTCCTCGTCCGGAGAAAGCCCGCTTTTGATCGGCGGCGGCGTCGGCGTCCCGCCTCTTTACTATCTCGCGAAAAAGCTCATTGAGAAAGGCGCGCGCCCCTTCGTCGCGCTCGGATTCAACAAAAAGGAAGAAGTCTTTTTCGCGCGCGAATTCGAAGCGCTCGGCGCGGCGGTCAAAGTCGCGACCGTGGACGGAAGCCTCGGCGAAAAGGGCTTCGTCACGAATATCCTTCCCGAATCGTATTCCTACTTTTACGCCTGCGGGCCCGAACCGATGCTCAAAGCGGTTTATAAAGCCACGGCGACCGAGGGCGAACTTTCCTTCGAAGAAAGGATGGGGTGCGGTTTCGGCGCGTGTATGGGTTGCTCCTGCAAGACGCTTACGGGGAATAAGAGGATCTGCAAGGAAGGACCCGTTATGAAAAAGGGGGAGATCTTATGGTGAGCTGCGATTTGAGGACGGATCTTTGCGGGATCGGACTCGATAATCCCGTGATCCCCGCGAGCGGGACGTTCGGCTACGGCTACGAGTTCGCGGAACTGTACGACATCAATCTTCTCGGAACTTTCTCCTTTAAGGGGACGACGCTTTCCGAGCGGTTCGGCAATCCCACGCCGCGCATCGCGGAATGCGCGTCCGGTATGCTGAACGCGGTCGGGCTGCAAAACCCCGGCGTCCGAAAGGTCGTCTCGGAAGAACTTCCGAAACTCAAAAAAGTTTTTAACAAAAAGGTGATGGCGAACGTCAGCGGGTTCGGCGTCGAAGAGTACGTCGAGGTCTGTCGGATCCTCGACAAGGAAGAGCAGGTCGGTTGGCTCGAAGTAAACGTCTCCTGCCCGAACGTTCACGGCGGCGGGCTGAGCTTCGGGACCGATCCGAAGGTCGCGGCGGAAGTGACCCGCGAAGTGAAAAAGGTCACGACCAAACCCGTCATCATCAAACTTTCGCCCAACGTGACGGATATCACCGAGATCGCGAAAGCGGTCGAAGAAGCGGGCGCGGACGGCGTCTCTTTGATCAACACGCTCGTCGGAATGCGCCTCGATCTCCGTTCGCGGAAACCGATCCTGAAAAACGTGACGGGCGGGCTTTCGGGCCCCGCGGTCTTCCCGATCGCGCTCAATATGGTGTATAAGACGAGCCGCGCGGTGAAGATCCCCGTGGTCGGTATGGGCGGCGTTTCGAGCGCGGAAGACGTCCTCGAAATGATTCTCGCGGGGGCGACGGCGGTCGAAGTCGGCGCGGCGAACCTCGTGGATCCGTTCGCGTCGAAAAGAATCGTCGAGGATCTTCCGAAGGCGATGGAAAAATACGGAATTCGTTCCTTAAACGAAATAAGGGGGATGGCATAATGGCAAAAGACGTTATCATAGCTTGCGACTTTGACGGCGCGGAGAAAACGCTCGCGTTTTTGGATCTTTTCAAGGGGAGAAAACCCTTCGTCAAGATCGGGATGGAACTTTTCTATTCCGCAGGTCCCGAGATCGTTCGCGAGATCAAAAAAAGAGGGCACAAGGTGTTTTTGGATTTGAAACTGCACGATATTCCGAACACCGTAAAAAAGAGCATGGCGGTCCTTTCCTCGCTCGGCGCGGATATTTGCAATCTGCACGCTGCGGGAGCGACTGCGATGATGAAAGCCGCGATCGAGGGACTGACCCGCCCCGACGGAACGCGCCCGCTTCTGATCGCGGTCACGCAGCTGACCTCGACGGACGAAGAGACGATGCGCCGCGATCTCTTGATCGAAAAACCGATGGAAGAGGTCGTCCGTCATTACGCTTTGACGGCGAAGAACGCGGGGTTGGACGGCGTCGTCTGCTCGCCGCTCGAAGCTGCCGCCGTCCATAAATCGTGCGGCGAGACCTTCTTGACGGTGACCCCGGGCGTTCGCTTCGCGGACGGTGAAAAGGGCGATCAAAAGCGCGTAATGACCCCCGCGGAAGCGAGGAAAGCGGGCTCCGACTATATCGTTATGGGGCGCCCGATCACCGCGGCGGCGGATCCCGTGGCGGCGTATGAAAGAGCGATCAAAGAATTCTCAGAGGATTGAAAGGAGGAAATTATGGACATTTCGACACAAGTTGCCAAAGCGTTATTATCGGTCAAGGCGGTCTTCTTCCGCCCGAACGAACCCTTTATTTGGGCGAGCGGCATCAAAAGCCCCGTCTATTGCGATAACCGTCTGACCCTTTCCGCGCCCGAGATCCGTCTCATCGTGGAGAACGGGCTTGCGGAAACCGTAAAAAGAGAGTATCCCGAAGCGGAGATTCTGATGGGGACTTCGACCGCCGGCATCGCGCACGCCGCGATCACCGCGCACCTTTTGGGGCTTCCGATGGGGTACGTCCGCTCGGGAGCGAAGGATCACGGCAGACAAAACCGCATCGAAGGAAAGCTTGAAAAAGGGCAAAAGACCGTCGTCATCGAGGATTTGATCTCGACGGGCGGCAGCGTCATCGACACGGTCGAAGCGCTTCGAGAAGCGGGCGCGGACGTCCTCGGCGTCGCGAGTATCTTTACCTACGGAATGCAAAAAGGGCTGGATCGCTTGGCGGCGGCGAACGTCAAGAACGTCTCTTTGACGAATTTCGACGCGATCGCGAAGGTCGCCGCGGAAGAAGGCTATATCGGCGAGAGCGATATCGCGCGCTTGATCGCCTTCCGCAACAACCCGTCCGACGAAAGATGGATCCATTAAGGTAAGGTTATGAGAAGTCTGATCGATATTTGCGATTTTTCCCGTGAGGAGATCAACGAGTTGATCTCCGTCGCCACGGATATCATCGACCGCCCCGAAAAGTACGCGGAAGCCTGCAAGGGGAAAAAAATCGCGACCCTCTTTTTCGAGCCGTCCACGAGGACGCGCCTTTCGTTTGAAGCGGCGATGTATGAGCTCGGCGGAAACGTCCTGCCCGTCCCGGGAGAACAGCTGTCTTCGGCGGCGAAAGGGGAAAGCGTCGCGGACACCGTGCGCGTGATTTCGTCCTACGCCGATATCATCGCGATGCGCTCGCCCAAGGAAGGCGCGGCGTTCGTCGCGGCGGAAAGCGCGTTCGTCCCGATCATAAACGCGGGCGACGGCGGGCATTGCCACCCGACGCAGACTCTCGCGGATCTCTTTACGATCTATCGCGAAAAGGGATCCTTCGACAATCTGACCGTCGGTTTTTGCGGCGATTTGAAGTACGGCAGAACCGTCCATTCCCTGATCACCGCGCTTTCCCGCTATCAAAATATCAAGATCGTCCTGATCTCGCCCGAGGAACTTAAACTTCCGAATTACGTCAAGATCGGCGTAATCGAGAAGTCGGGAATGGCGTGTGAAGAGACGACCGATCTCGAAGGCGCGATCCCGTCGCTCGATATCCTCTATATGACGAGGATCCAGCAGGAGCGTTTCGACGATCGCGCGGAGTACGAGCGCTTGAAAGACGCCTACGTCCTGACGGCGGAAAAGATGAAAGCCGCGAAGAAGGACGCTTGCGTGATGCACCCGCTCCCGAGGGTAAACGAGATCAGCGTCAAGGTCGATTCCGACCCGCGCGCCTGCTATTTCAAGCAAGTCGAGAACGGAAAATATATCCGTATGGCGCTTATTCTGAAACTTTTGGAAGAGGTGAAAAAGAATCCCGTTCGGGAAGATCTTCTCGCGGGATTCGAAGTTTTCGAGGGAGAAACGCCTTGCGAGAACCCGCGCTGCATTTCTCGGACGGAGCAGGAGTTGCCGCGGCTTTTCAAGGTCGTCGATCGCGCGGCGAATATTTGCAGGTGCGTGTATTGCGAAAAACGCAAAAGATAGCGGGCGAGGATAAACGAGCGTCTGCTTTGTTTACGGATTTCGAATCGCGCAGTTGCGTATAAAGGAGTACGCGCCTGCGCGATTTTTCATCGAGCCTCAGAGCTGCGACCCTTCTCCGCGCCCGTTTACGGCGCGTAACGGAGAATTCATTTTTTAATATCAAAACACGCAGGAACGTGGGTTAAGGTACGCGCCTGCGTGTTTTTCCATGTCGCGCGTCCGCGCTCATTTCGACGTCTATGTGTCGCTCAGTTTCTTCTCGGCGGTTGTCCCTGCATACCTCCGCGACCACCGTCTCCGACGGAGCCTCCCGGGGCGCCCATTGCGCTGCTCGTCCCCGTCGTCGCGGTGAGCGTTACGCTTGCCGTTCCGTAGGAAAGAGTGTAGCTTCCCGCCGTCATCTCGGGCGTACTGATCAAGAGATTTTGGCAGTTTTTCCGAGCGACGAAGCTCAGGATCGTTTTCCCGGAGCCGTCTTTAAGCGTAACGGTTTCGCCCGCGGCGATCGAGACGTTCGCGGTGACTTTGTACTGCGTCGAACCGACGGGGTCCATCGATTCGCGGCAAGTCGTAAGGACGGTCCCGCCCGAAATCGTGGTTCCGGTTTCGCTGTCCAGCGCGGAATTTCCGCCGTTTTCGGGGCCGAACACCGTAACCGCTCCGCCTGCGATCAGGAGCTTTCCGTTGCTGTCCAAGCCGTCGCCTGAGCAAGTGACCGTGACTGTCCCGTTCGTGATCAAGATGGAATTCGCCACGTCTTTGAGATCCGCGTTCGCCGCGTTGATTCCGTCGTCCGTCGCGGTAACGCTTACGCTCCCGCCCGAGATTTCCACCGCCGCGCCTTCGATCCCTTCGTAAGACTTCGAGACGGTGATCGAACCGCCCGTGATCTTGACGAGGCGCTCGGCGTGGAGCCCGTCGTCGCCCGAAGAGACGCCGATCTCGCCGCCTTCGATCAAAAGATTTCCTTCGCTGTGGATCGCGTCGTCATTCGAATCGAGCGAGAAGACGCCGCCCGTTATGACGATCGCATAGCCCGCGTCGAAAGTCGCGGGATAGGCGGTCTCGGATCCGTCTTCGGCTTCGATAAAGATTCCGCTGACTTTGATCGCTTTCCCGTCCGCGGCGTCGGAACTTCTTTCCGTTACGGTCGTCGGCGCGCCGCCGTTCGTCCGGATCGTGATGAGATCGTCGCCGCCGTTCGCGATGTACAGACCGTTATTTGCGCAGATCCCGTCGTCCGTCGCCGTTAAAGTAAGCGAGGTGTGTTCGAGGTAAATGAATCCCGCCGTTTGATCCGCGGCGTAAGCGATGGCTTCCTCTTCCGTTTCGGGTTCGAGATCGGTTTTAATGGCGTCGTTCCCCGCCGTAACGGTGACGTTCGCGCCTTTCATAAGGATCGCGTTGTCCGCTTTGATCCCGTTTTTAACCGCCGTGACGCGAAGCGTCGCGTCCAAGACGGTCAGCGTGTCTTTGACTTTGATCCCGCTTGCGTCCTCTCCGATCGCGGTCACGGTCAGCGTCCCCGCGCCGTTTACGGTAAGCGAGCATTTTTTTGCTTGGATCGCCGCGCCGTCTCCGTCCGCCGCCGTGTCGCCCGCGCTGTCGGAGACCTCGTTGATCGTGCCGTCCGCGATCGTCAGAATCCTGAGGTCGCTCGATTGTTTAAAGACGATCGCCGCCGCGGTTTGCGAGTCCGTCGTCTTGATCGTCGCTCCGTTCAGGACGATGCGAACCGTGCCTTCGACGTTTTTCGCGACCTCGACCGCGCCGTTCAGCGTCCCGGAGAGGACGAAGGTTCCCGCGGTTTGAATGGTCAGGACGCTCTTTTTGAAAGCCGTTCCGTTCGGCGCGTTTTCCTCGGTCAGGGCGGAAAGGTCGATCTCGATCGCGCCTTCTTCCGAGACGTTCGCGACCGCTTGCGCCTCCGAGACGGAGACGAATTCCGCCGAGAGATAATCCGCCGAGGACGCTTCGGAAGCGACGCTCGTTACTTCGTCGTTTGCCGCGCGAAGCTCTTCTTCCGTGACGGAAGAATGCGCCTCGCTTCCTCCCGAAGCGGAATCGATCTGCGTCGCGGGGACGGAGCAAGCCGTCGCAAAAAGGGCGATAAAGGTTAAAATCGCGATAAGAAGAATGCTTGTTTTTTTCATAAAAGGTTCCTCCTTTGTCTTTTTTCGATTTCAGTATGACGGTTGAAACTTAAACGAGACTTAAACGGCGAAAAAAAAATAAAAAAAAAGAATCTTTATTCACGCGGGAACAAAGATTCCTTTTCGAAAACGTAGGGGGAAGCCGTCAGGCGAGGGGAAGGGTCAGGCGAAACAGGATCTCCGAGCCGTCCGATTCGCAAGCCGCTTCGCCGCCGTTTCCTTCCAGCGTGGATTTTACGACGGCAAGTCCGATCCCGTGCCCGCCCGTCTCTTTGCTGCGGGAAACGTCCGGGCGGTAAAAGCGTTCGAACAGTTCGGGGTGATTTCCTTTCGGGAAAGACGCGGCGTTTCTTTCTTCGAGAACGGCGCGGTTTCCTTCTTTCCGTAGGGACAGGCGGATCTCTTCGCCTTCCGCGTATTTTACGGCGTTATCCAAAAGAAGGGCAACGGCGCGGCGGATCATTTCTTCATTCGCGACGACTTTGATCGGCGCGAGGTCGAGGAGGATCTTCTTTTTCGCCACGAGAGCCGCGTTCTCAAAGGTTTTCGCGACCTCTTCCGCGGCGACGTCGAGCTCGAACGGTGCTTTTTCGAAAGCCGCGTCCGCTTCGTCCATCTTGGAGAGATAGACGAGTTCTTTCGTCAGGTTGCCGAGTTTTTGCGCTTGCTCCTTGATGGAATTCAGCCAGACGTTCTCTTCGCCGATCTCCATTTCGAGAAGCTCCGCGTTCGCGCCGATGACGGTCAGCGGCGTTTTCAGCTCGTGACCGGCGTCCGTAATAAAGCGTTTTTGTTTTTGATAGCTTTCTTCGACGGGGGCGAGCGCTTTTTTGGAAAGTAAGAGGATAAACAAGGCGATGACGCCGAGCCCGACCGCCGTTATGATCGCGCTTGAAAGAATGAACGCGCGCGTAGAGGAAATCTCTTTTTCGCAATCGAGGAAGATATAATGCGTTCCGCTTTCCGTTCGTTCTTTTTTGTAGCGGTAGTTTCCGACGAAGCCTTTCGCGCTCTTCGCCTTCTTTACGAAAGCGTCGAGGTCGGATTCGGAAACGAACGCGATACGATCGAGGTTATAAGAGATCACCTTTCCTTCCGCGTCCGTCTCGATCGTAAAATACCGAGCCGCGAACGCCGTTTCGTTCGGGAGCCCTTTGGGCGGCTGCCGAGATTCGTTCGGGGCGGACGGAGCGCCTTTCGACGGATCGAAAAAGGGCTCGGCGCTCCCTCGTTGCTCGATAAAAGCGATCTCGTCGTCGGCTTTTGCCCGCATATTCAAAGCGTTCGCGACGTCGATCCCCGCGACGATCACGAGGATGACCGAAGCGACCACGGCAAGCGCGATCGTGATAAATCTTTTTCGAAGTTTTTTGATCATAGTAACTCCAAGGCGTAGCCCGCGTTTCGGATCGCCTTGATCTGGACGTTCGCGTGAAGCGCGGCGAGTTTTTTGCGAAGATACGCGATATAGACCCAAACGACGCCGATCTCGCTGTCGCTGTCGTATCCCCAAATCTTTTCCATAAAGCGATCCGCCGAGACGACTTGCCCCGGCGCGCTCATCAGCATTTCCAGCATTTGGAATTCCTTATTCGTCAAACGCGTTTCGCCCTCTTCCGTCGTAAGAAAATACGTCGAACGCGAAAGCTTGCAATTTCCGAACGTCAAGTCGGAGTCGACGCTTGTCGTCAGTCTGCGCGTGATCGCGCGAACGCGCGCCAAAAGTTCTTTGGCGGAGAAGGGCTTGGTCAGATAATCGTCCGCGCCGCTGTCCAATCCGAGGATGCGATCGTCGATCTCCGATTTCGCGGTCAGGATCAAGACGGGGAGGGTCTTTCCCGCTTTGCGAATGGTTTTGAGGACGGTGATCCCGTCCGCTTTCGGCATCATGACGTCGAGCACGGCGCAGTCGTAAGATCCCTCGGTCAGATAGACGATGGCGTCCGCTCCGTCGAAAACGGAGTCCACGGAATAATTGTTTTTGGTAAAGAGCGCGACGAGGGCGCGATTCAGATCCCGTTCGTCTTCCGCGAGTAAGATGCGCATGAATCCCTCCTTCGATCGGATCTCAACCCGATCTTTTTTTATTATATCACGATTATAAGCCAGAAAACTTAAATAAAACTTAAAAAATCGATCGGACGCGCGGCGCGGCGCGCATGGCGACCCGAATCGAGGCGCGTGGCGAAAAAATGCCGATCCGTTCGCCGTTTTCGAAGGGTTTTCTTTCGGGCGTCGTTGACTTTTCGATCGAGATTTTCTATAATGGAATGCGGAGAATTTCAAAAAGGAGTTTTTTATGAAAATCCTCGAAAATACCAAGAGTTATTTTAAGAACTTCAAACTGTCCGCGGACTTTTTGATCAAGGCGTTCGCGTATGCGGTGCTGATCGCGTATATCGTCTTGATGGCGTTCGGCAAGTTTTTCTTCTCGCCGATGAATTCGTTCTGGCGCAGCTTGAACTTTTTCCTGAAAGCGGGCGTCTATAACGTCCCGATCCGAATCGCGAGTTATATCGTCTTTTTCCTCGGATCGAGTTTTATCATTCGGGTCTTGTTGAGGCTCGTCGCGATCCCGCTCCATAAAGGCAAAGCGATCGTGGATATCCTTTGCAGCTTGATCAAATATGCGGCGGTCATCGTCCTCGTGTTCTTCGTCTTGAAGACACTCGGCGTGGACACGAAGGCGATCTTGACCGGTATCGGGATCTTGGGATTGGTCGTCGGTCTCGGCGCGCAACCGTTGATCGCGGATATTATCGCGGGATTGTTCATCGTCTTCGAAAAGGTCTTTGAGATCGGCGATATCATCGTCGTGGACGGCTTCCGCGGGACGGTCAAAGAGATCGGCATCCGCACGACGCAGATCGTGGATATCGGCGGTAACGTCAAGATCATCAATAACGCCGATTTGAAGACGGTCATCAACATGACGAACCAGCTTTCTCTCGCGATCTGCGATATCGGCATCGAGTACGGCGAGTCGCTCGAAAGGGTGGAATCGATCTTGAAAGCGAACCTGCCCGCGATCAAAGAAGCGATCCCCGACATCAAAGAAGGTCCCTTCTACAAAGGCGTTTCGGAGCTTGCCGATTCCGCCGTCGTCATTCGCTTCGTCGCGAACTGCGTCGAGGACGTGAAATACCAAGTCGAAAGGGATATGAATCGCCAGTTCAAACTTTTGTTTGATAAAAACAACATCAACATTCCGTTCCCGCAAGTCGTCGTCAATCAGCCGAATTCTTTTGCGGACGTGACGAAGAAGCAAAAGCGCGACGCGGAAAAATTCGTGGAAGAGCAGAAAGAGCTTTCGAAAGGACTTGCGGACGGAGACGTCAACGATATTTGATCGGTAAACGGTGAGACAAGACGAATTTGACAATTACGGGATAAAAAACCCGGACGGCAAGTCGGAAAAACCATTCAACGTCGGTAAGGTTTCCTATTCAAACGACAGGTCGGGCTATATAAAAGAGAACTTTACGCGCGACGTAAAGGAGACTTCTTCCGTTCAAGAGGAATTTTTCGCGCAGTCAAAACGTCCCGCTCCGAAAGCCGGCGGGCGCAATGCGGCGCCTTCGGCTGCTTCTCCCGCGTCTCCCGTACCCCCCGCGTCTCCTGTCGCTCCCGCGCTTAACGTTACTTCCGTTACCGCCACCGTCGGAAGCGGGATCGGCGCGGCGGTCGGCGTCGTCGCGACCGCGGTCGTAGCGGCGGTCGCCGTCGTTACCGTCATTCTTTCCGTTTTAAGCGTCAATATTTCTTTGGTTTTGGCGGACGTCGATCGTCTCGTTTTCCAAATGGAAGTCGAAGTGGAAAAGTCCGAAGGAGAGGGCGAGGCGCAAATGCCCGCCTTTATCGCCACGCTCGAAGGGAGCGGGGGCTTTTTTAAAGAGAAGTCCGTCGTCGGGAACTGCATGTTCTCGTTCGAAGGGCTCGAACCGAATAAGGAATACTTCTTGACCGTAAAAGGGGAAGACGGTAAGGTCTACGTCAACCAAAGCTACTGCACAGCCGCCATTCCTCCGAGGACGGCTTCGCTCGAAGTGGCGACGGAAGAAAACGAAGTCCGAATTTATTTGTCGGGCGTCTCGCTCGGGAAGAACGAGATGTACACCGTGACGGCGAAAGACGACGCGGGAAAGATCCTTTTCGCCGCGGACGACACGAGAGATCCCGCCGAGTTCTCTTTCCGTTTGGAAGCGAATACGAGCGTCTTCGTCTCCGTCCGCGTCGGAAACGCGAGTTTGGCGGCGTGTCGGGTGGAAGCCGCTTCGGAGCCTTTATACTCCTATGCGGACGCGATTTGGGATTGGGGCGAAGGCGGCGAACTTACCGTCACCGTTCCTCGGCAGGGCGGCGGCGATCCCCTCGTCCTTTTCCCCGAAGTTTCGCGCGCGGAAACTCCCGCGGCGTGTGAGCAAGCGGGGTCTGTTTTGTTCTCCGCCGTGATCTATGACGAAGAAGGGCAAAGGTATTTAAGAGAAAAGACCGTCGCGATCCCCGCGCTCGGTCACGATTACGGAGAATTAATCGAAGCGATCCCCGCGAGCTGCGAAGAGGCGGGCTCGATCGCTCATTATTGCTGCGCGGCTTGCGAAAAATTCTTTAATGCGGCGAAGGAAGAGATCGGAGAGGAAGACCTCACCGTCGCCGCGCTCGGTCACGACTACGGAGAGATTAACGAAGCGGTTCCCGCATCGTGCGAAGAAACGGGACTTCTTCCTTATTATCAATGCTCGGCGTGTGAAAAGTATTTCGACGAAGAGAAGAGCGAAACGACGCTTTCCGCGCTTACGCTTTCCGCGCTCGGTCACGATTACGGAGAATTAATCGAAGCGGTTCCCGCGAGCTGCGAAGAGGCGGGCTCGATCGCCTATTATTGCTGCGCGTCTTGCGAAAAGTTCTTTAACGCGGCGAAGGCGGAGATCGGAGAAGAAGACCTCATCGTCGCCGCGCTCGGCCATGATTACGGCGCGCCCGCGTTCGTCTGGACGCCCGTCTACGATTCTTCCGATCCGATCATCGTAAGCGGAGCGGGACAGGACGATCCTTCGTCGAGCGGAGACGAGACTCCGATCGGCTTTACCGCCGTTTTGCGCTGCGTCTGCCGACGCGACGCTTTGCATGTCCTCGACACCGCAGCGGCGGTGAATAAGGCGGATACCGCGCCGCTCTGCGACGCGGACGGCTATTCGACCTACACCGCGTCGGCGACGTACGACGGAGAAAATTACGAAGAAGATCACGTCTTTACCTACGAGGGCACCGCTCTCGGTCATCGCGAAATGGAACTTTACGGAAGGATTCCCGCGACCTTCGAGCATGCGGGTCGCCTCGAACACTGGGTCTGCGGAGTCTGCGGAAAGACGTTTGCGGACGAGGCGGCGAGAGAGCCGATTTCGAACCCGAATCTTGCGCAACTGACTTCGTTGGACGGCAAAGTCTTTACGTCTTGGAACGAGAGCGACAGCTTGCCTGCGGAAGAGGGCAACTATTACCTGACCGAAAACGTCGTCCTGACCGAGACGTGGGAGATCGCGGAAGGCAAAGAGATCAACCTTTGCCTGAACGGACACGCGATCACGATGGAGGCTTTTGACGCGCGCTTCCTGAATCTCGGAGAAAACGCGACGTTCGGTTTGTACGAGTGCGACGACAGCGTCGGGCATTATTACTATATCAGTCAAGATTCTCTGTTGGCGGAATTGCAGACGGACGAAGAGCACGAGCAAAGCCACATCGAAGAGACCGATATTCCGTGGGGCATCTTCTACGGCGGCTATATCAGCAGCTGTATGACGAGCGAGGACGGCGCGGTCATTTACGCGGAAGAAGGCAGCGTCGTAAACCTCAAAGGAGGGACGATCATCGGCAACGCCACGAACGGCGGAAGCGGCGGCGTCTATTACAGCGCGCCGAACGTAAACGCGACCTTGAACCTCGCGGGCGCGAACCTCATCGGCAACACGGCGAGCACCGTGAATTCGCCTTCCTCGGGTTCCGAGGGCGCGGGCGGCGCGGTGTACAGCGGAAGCGGCGTCGTTACCTTGTCCGCGGGCGAACTTTTGTATAACGCGGCTTGCCGCGCGGGCACGATCCGCGCGCCTTCCGCGGGCATCGAAGGCGCGGGCATCTTTACGATGTCGGGCGGTAGGATCGCATACAGCTCCAACGATTATCTCTATCAAAATTCCGAAGCGGACGGAATTATCGTGATCGACGGCGGAACGTTCGTTATGACGGGCGGCGTGATCGAAAATAACAAGAAGTCGGGCGTCGCGGTCGTCAATATGCTCTTCTCGGATCCGGGCGGCGTCTTCCGAATGACGGGCGGCGCGATCCGTAATAATGAAAACAGCGGCGGCGTCTACGTCAGAAGCGAAGATCAGACCTTCCTCGTTTCGGGCGGAGCGACGATCACCGGCAACGCGGAGTGCAACGTCCGTTTGGGACCCGGCGCCGTCATCGTCGTGGACGGTGCGTGGACCGGTGAGATCGGCTTCCTTGCGGAATCGTATGAGAGCGGCGCGGTCACCTCGGGTTACGGAGAAAACAACGAGGGCGATGAGATCGCGGGACTCTTCTCCGATTATCCGAAGTTCCGTCCTGTGATCCGTAACGGAGAAATCGAGCTGGAAGAACTCATCGGAGTTTGGTTCGACAGCGACGGCGGCAGTGAGGTCCCGCCGCAATATCTCGAAGACGGCGATTACGTGACGCGACCGGAAGATCCGACGCTCTTCGGATGGAGATTCGACGGTTGGTATCGTGATTCCGACCATATGATCCCGTTTGATTTCGACGAACCCGTCCACGATTTGTATATCACCTTGTACGCAAATTGGATATCGGAATAAAGAACAAAAAATGAGAAGGCGGCGAAAATTCGCCGCCTTTTTTCGTTTTCGTCCATCGGGAAAGGAGCGCGCGTGGGAGTACTTTCTCTTTATTTATTTTATTTATTCCTTCCGTTAGCGGTTTGACAAAAGAAGAAAAGGCGTTTATGATTATAAATACGGAAATCATCGCCGTTTATAAGGAGAAAAAATGCTTCACGTCAAACCCTGTCTGTCGGACGAATGCGAAAAGATCTATGAAGAAGTCCTTTCGGGCGCGTCGTTGCCCGCGGGGATCGACGTCGGTTTGTTCTCGGACGGAGAACTCATCGGCGCGGCGCGCGTGTCCTTCGGAGAAGATAAAGCGCGTCTCGAAGCGGTTTGCCTGCTTCCCGCGTTTCGTAAAAACGGATTCGGAGACTTTTTGACCCGCGCGGTGATGGACGCCTACACGCGCTCGCTTCCCGTCTTCGAGGTCGGCTACAAAAGCGGCTATTTTCTTAAATTCGGATTCGAGGAAAGCGGCGACGGTATGGTCATAGAAAGTGAAAAAATCAAATTTCCGTCTCGGTGCAAGGAGGCAAAATGAAGACCGATATTGAGATCGCAAGAGAAGTGACGCTGCGCCCGATCGTGGAGATCGCGCGGAAGCTCGGGCTCGGAGAGAGCGATTTGGAATTTTACGGCAAGTATAAAGCGAAGATCGACCAAAAACCCGGCGACAGGAAGGGAAAACTCGTCCTCGTTACCGCGATCAATCCGACGCCGCTCGGCGAAGGGAAAACGACCGTTTCGATCGGTCTTGCGGATGCGTTCGTCATTCTCGGCAAACGCTGCTGTTTGGCGTTGCGCGAGCCTTCGCTCGGACCCGTCTTCGGGATCAAAGGCGGCGCGACGGGCGGCGGTTACAGCCAAGTCCTCCCGATGGAAGATATCAACTTGCATTTTACCGGGGATATCCACGCGGTCACGGCGGCGAATAATCTCCTCGCCGCGCTCATCGACAACCATATCAAATTCGGCAACGAGAAAAGGATCAAGACGATCACGTTCCGCCGCGCGATGGATATGAACGAGCGCTCGCTCCGTAAGATCGTCCTTTGCGCGAAAGGCGGCGCGGACGGCGAGCCGCACGAAGGCGGATTCGATATCACCGCCGCTTCCGAAGTGATGACGACGCTGTGTCTCGCGGAGAGCGTGACCGACTTAAAGCGCCGTTTGGCGAAGATCATCATCGGCTACGACGAGGACGGAGCCGCCGTTACTTGCGGCGATCTCGGCGCGCAGGAAGCGATGGCGATTTTGTTGAAAGACGCCGTCAAGCCCAACCTCGTCCAGACGATCGGCGGGACGCCCGCGTTTATCCACGGCGGTCCGTTCGCGAATATCGCGCACGGCTGTAACAGCGTGATCGCGACCAAGACTGCGCTTTCTTTATCCGACATAACGGTGACCGAAGCGGGCTTCGGCGCGGATCTCGGCGCGGAAAAATTCCTCGATATCAAAATGCGCAGCGCGGGGCTCAAACCTTCCGCCGCCGTCCTCGTGGCGACGGTGCGCGCGCTGAAATATAACGGCGGTGTGGAAAAATCCGCGCTGACCGCCGAGAACATCCCCGCGCTCGAAAAGGGAATCGCGAACCTCGGTAAACATATCGAAAACCTGACGGGCGTCTTTTCTTTGCCCCTCGTCGTCTCGATCAATAAGTTCGCGACCGACACGGATAAAGAGATCGCGTTCGTTCAAAAGTACTGCGCGGAAAGGGGCGTAAAAGCCGTCGTCAACGAATGCTTTATGAAGGGCGGCGAAGGCGCGGTCGATCTCGCGAAAGAAGTCCTTGCGGCGATGGAGACGCCCTACGAACCGACCTACGCTTACGAATTGACCGATCCTTTGAAGGTCAAGATCGAAAAGGTCGCGACGAGGATCTACGGCGCGAAGGACGTCACTTTCTCTCCCGAAGCGGAAGCAAAGCTCGCGGCGGCGGAAAAGCAGGGCTTCGGCTCTTTCCCCGTCTGCATCGCGAAGACGCAATACTCGTTGTCCCCCGACCAGAAGGCGCTCGGTCGCCCGACGGGATTTACTTTCCCCGTGACCGATATCACCGTTCGCGGCGGCGCGGGTTTCGTCGTCGTCGAATGCGGCTCCGTTATGCTGATGCCGGGGCTCCCGAAAGAACCCAACGCGTATAAGATGACGATCTCGGAAGAGGGCGTCATAGACGGTTTGTCCTGAGAAAAAGAAAAAGAGGAGAACTATGGAAAGCACGAATTTTATTGAAGAGATCATCGAAAGCGAACTCGCCGAGGGCAAGGTCAAAAAGATCGTTACCCGCTTTCCCCCGGAACCCAACGGCTATTTGCACGTCGGTCACGCAAAGAGTCTCGCGATCAATTTCGGGATCAAGAAAAAGTACAACGGCGAATGCAACCTCCGCTTTGACGACACGAACCCGACCAAAGAGGACGTGGAGTACGTCAACTCGATCAAAGAGGACATCAAGTGGCTCGGCTTTACTTGGGATCGCGAGCTGTACGCCAGCGATTATTTCGATCAAATGTACGAATTCGCGGTCAAACTCATCAAGGACGGCAAAGCCTACGTCTGCGATATGAGCGCGGAAGAGATCTCCCGTAACCGCGGAACGTTGACCGAACCCGGCGTGGAAAGTCCCGCGAGAGGTCGCTCGATCGAAGAGAATCTTCGCCTCTTCGAGGGAATGAAGAACGGCGAGTTCAAGGACGGTGAAAAAGTCCTTCGCGCAAAGATCGATATGGCAAGCCCGAATATCAATATGCGCGACCCCGTTCTCTACCGCGTTCTCCGCGCCAAACATCACCGCACGGGCGATAAGTGGTGCATCTATCCGATGTATGACTTCGCGCACCCGATCAGCGACTGCATCGAGGGGATCACTCACTCGATCTGCACCCTCGAATTCGAGGATCATCGCCCCCTGTACGATTGGGTCAAATATAATTGCGGTTTCGGCGACAATCCCCGCCAGATCGAATTCGCGCGCCTCGGATTGACGCGCACGATCATGAGCAAACGTTATCTGAAAAAACTCGTCGACACCGGCGTCGTGGACGGCTGGGACGATCCCCGTATGCCGACGCTGTCCGGAATGCGCGAAAGGGGGTATCCCGCCGAAGCGCTTCTCGATTTTTGCGATCGTATCGGCGTCGCGAAAAGCAATTCGATGGTCGAAGCGAGCCTGTTGGAGCATTGCGTCAGAGAAAATCTGAACGCGAACGCGACCCGCGTTATGGCGGTCAAAGAACCCTTAAAGCTCGAAATCGTCAATCTCGATTCTCCCGTCGCCGTTCAAATCGACAACAATCCGGCGGTCGAGGGAGCGGGGACGCACGAAGCGACCCTGACCCGCGAGATCTATATCGAAAAGAGCGACTTTTCTTTGGATCCGCCCCCGAAGTATCACCGCTTGAAGGTCGGCGGAATGGTCAGGCTCAAAGGCGCGTACGTCATTAAGTACCTTTCTCACGAGACGGACGAAAACGGCAACGTTACGAAAGTCCTTTGCGAATATATCCCCGAGACGATGTCGGGCGAAGCGAACGCCGGGATCAAGGTCAAAGGCGTTTTGCATTGGGCGCCGTCCTTTGCGGAAGACGTCGTCATCAACGATTACGATTACCTGTTGGACGAAATCGAGGACGGGCGCGATTTCAACGATCGCTTGAACCCCGTGACCAAAGTCGTCTATCACGGTAAGGCGGAAGCTTTCCTCTCTGGGGCGAAAGCGCAGGATAAGTTCCAGTTTATGCGCCTCGGTTACTACGTTAAGAATAAGAAAGGGGAGTATAATCTGATCGTGGGGTTAAAAGACAGCTACAAAGCGTAGCGACTTCGTATATCGGGCGACTGCTTCGTTTACTGACTTCGGAACGGCGCAGTTACGTACAAGGAGTACGCGCCTACGCGTTCCTTGTCGAGCCTCGCATTCGCCTCGATCTCCGAAGTCGCTTGGCGGGAAAGCTCGGGTGATTGCTTCGTTTACTGACTTCGGAACGGCGCAGTTACGTACAAGGAGTACGCGCCTACGCGTTCCTTGTCGAGCCTCGCATTCGCCTCGATCTCCGAAGTCGCTTGGCGGGGAAGCTCGGGCGATTGCTTCGTTTGCTGCCGCCGCGTATTTCGAACGCGAAAAGTGCGCTCGAACGGTTGCGATAAAGAATAAAAACGTCTCTTTCGGCATAGGTTATGCTATGACCGAATTACACGTTTTGATTATAGAAGAGGATTTCCCCCGCAAAGAAGAACCCATCGCGGGGAAGACCTCGCTCGAATGGATAGAATCCTCTCTCGGCGATCTGCCGTTTACCGTAACGCGCGAGATCGCGACGCCCCTTCCCGACGCGAGATATATCGCGGCGGTGCCGCGGTCGCTTGCCTTGATGGAAAAGGAGTACTTGCTCTCCTGCGTAAAAGAGCTGGAAAAGCGCTCGATCTCGGTCGCCGAACTCGGCAGGGGAAAGATCGCGCGCAGGGAAGCCTTTTTCGAGGAGCCGAAGATCGCGTTTCATTCCGTTTGTTTGACCGATCTCGCGGAAAGCGGGAACCGTGAAAAGGCGGAAACCTTGCTTTCGGAGCGGATCGCGCGGCGATTGCAAGAAGAGGGCGTGATCCTCGAAGATCCGTCGCTCGTCAAGATCTCCGCGAATTGCGTCGTGGAAAAGGGCGCGAGAATCGAAGCCTTCGTAAAACTCGAGCGGTCGATCGTTCGCTCGGGCGCGGTAATCCGCAGTTTTTCGACCCTCGTCGGAAGCGAAGTCGCGGAGGGCGCGGAAGTGATCGAGTCCCGCGTCTATGACAGTGTGATCGGAAAAGGCGCGAAGGTCGGACCGTTCGCCTATATCCGAATGGGGAGCGCGATCGGGGAAAAGTGCAGGATCGGCGATTTCGTCGAAGTCAAAGCGTCCTTCGTCGCGGACGGCGCGAAAGCCGCGCACCTGACCTATATCGGGGACGCGGAGATCGGCGTAAAGACGAATATCGGATGCGGCGCGGTCTTTGCGAATTACGACGGGAAGAATAAACACAAAACAAAAGTCGGGAACGAAGCCTTCATCGGCGCGAACGTCAACTTGATTGCTCCCGTCACCGTGGGGGACGGCGCGTTTATCGCGGCGGCGACCACCGTAACGAAAAACGTTTCGGACGGCGCGTTCGTGATCGGGCGAAGCCGCGCGGAAGAAAAGGAAAGGAAAAAGAAATAAAATGATCGTTATCGGACTCGGAAACGTGGGCGACCGTTACGACGGCACCTTTCATAACGTCGGATTTCTCGTGGCGGACACGCTCGCGGAACGTCTCTCGCTATCCTTTAAGGACGCGCCTTCGCTCCAAGGCTTTTTGGCGGAAGGAAACGTCGGCGGGAAAAAGATCGTGATCGCGAAACCCAAAACCTTTATGAACCTTTCGGGCGAGTGCGTAAAGCCGCTCCTTTTGAAGTTCAAGGGAGAGACGGACGTCTTGATCTGCTACGACGATATCGACCTGCCGCTCGGCGTAACGCGCTTTCGCGAAAAGGGAAGCGCGGGAACGCATAACGGAATGCGAAACGTGACCGCGCTTTGCGGCGAACTCCCGCGCCTGCGCGTCGGGATCGGCAGACCGCACGAAGGCGAAGATCTCGCGTCTTACGTCTTGAAAAAGGCGGGAAAAGAAGCCAATGAAAAGCTCGTCGCGGCTGCGGAAAAGGCGGCGAACGCGATCGAGCGGTATCTGCTTACGGGGGATCAGGCGGCGCTGCAAAGGACGTTGAACGAGAACGCGTGATCTTCTTTTGAGAAAAGGCGGGGCTCGCTCCCGAATCACTGCTTATGAAGAGTCTTTATAAAGAGGGCTTTGAAGGATACGACGAATTATACGCGCAACTGACCGGCGAGAAAAAATCGCCGGTTTTCGGCATACCCGACCCCCGAAAAGCGCTCGTTTTCGGGATTTCATCCCCGCAAAAAGCGCACCTTGCGGCGGCGTCGCCCGTTCCGCTTTTATATCTCGCGTCGACCGAAGAATCCGCAAAGGAGATCGCGGAAGAGATCGAGTCTTACGGGCGCGCGGCGGCTTATCTCCCTCCGCGCGGCGACGTCCTTCTCGGGCGGCGGACGGACGCTTTGTCTTACGCGCGCATCGCGGCGCTGGAAAAGATCGTCAAAAAACGCGCCGATATCCTCGTGACGACGGTGGAAGGCGCGTTTTCCTATCTCCCGCGCCCCGAAGATCTTTCGGCGGCTACGATCCGCCTCGCGGAAGGAGAGACGGTCTCTCTTCCGCTCCTGACGAAAAAACTTGCCTATGCCGGTTACGAAAGGACGGAAGGCGCGCCGAAGAAAGGAGAATTCCGCTTGATCGGCGATTCTTTGTCCGTTTTCCCGATCTCCGCGGAAGGCCCCTATAAGATCGATTTTTTGTATGACGAGATCGAAAGCGTCCGCGCGTATGCGCCCGATTTTCTTTCGGTTTTGGCGCGCGTCTCCGAAGTCGAGATCCCGCCCGCGTCCGAGATCCTTTTGAAAGAAGAGGATATCCCCGTTATTTTCGATAAGATCGAAAGTGCGCGTCGCTTGCAAAACCGCGCCGCGCGGCTTCGGACGGACGAGATCCTTTCCGACCTTTCGCTTCGCGCCGCCGCTTGCCCGTCGGACGGAGGCCTTTCCTATTTCCTCCCTTTTATGCGCGAAAAACTCGCCACGGTCTTCGATTACACCGTGGGCTTTTCCGTCGCGGTGGACGAGCCGAAGAAGATCTTCGAAGGCTTTTCCTCTTTTTTGATCGATCATTACGGGCGGGTGCAACGCCTTTCGGAAGACGGCGAAGTCTTAACGGCGCATAAAAACGCGATCGCGTCTGAAAAGGAGATCATGACCGCGCTTTCCGCGATGCCGCAACTCGGCTTGTCCTCTTTCGAAGAAAAGATCAGCGGCAGGGAAGGGACGTTTACCTTCCGTTCTTCCGCGCTTCCTTCCTATCTGAAAAATTCCAATATGCTCGCGTCCTTCGTCTCCGAAGAACTCAAAGAAGGGCGAAAAGTCCTGATCTTTTGCGAAAACGAGACGCACCGCGCGACGCTTTTCAATCTCTTGGGGAAAGACGCCGAGTCGGTGACTTTCGTTACGGACAAGCTCAAACACGGTTTTATTTCCAAAACGCAAAAGCGGACGATCGTCGGCAGCGGCGATATTATGTCCAAGACTTCCGCTTTCCGCACGCCCGCGCGCCCGTTGATCCTTCCGAAGATCGGCGATTACGTCGTCCACGACGAATTCGGTATCGGGCGATGCTTGGGACTCGTCCATATTAAGAATTACGCGGGCGAAGGCGATTACTGCGCGTTGCAGTACGCCGAAAGCAATAAGATCTATTTGCCCGTCTCGCAAATGGATATGCTGACGGTCTACACGGGCTCGGAAAAAGAACCCGAACTCTCCAACCCGAATAAGGAAGATTTCGCGAAGGAAAAAGCGAAAGCGAAAAAATCGATCCGCAAAATGGCGCTCGACCTCGTCGAACTGTATGCGAAGCGGGAAAAGAGCAAGGGCGTAAAATATCCGCCCGATTCTCCGCTGATGAAAGCGTTCGAGGACGATTTCCCGTTCGAGGAGACCGAAGGGCAGGAAAACGCGATCCGCGACGTTAAGCGGGATATGGAGAGCGGCAAGGTCATGGATCGCCTTCTTTGCGGCGACGTCGGCTTCGGAAAGACCGAGGTCGCGCTTCGCGCCGCGTTCAAGACCGTTCTCGCGGGAAAGCAGGTCGCCTTCCTCGCGCCGACGACGATCCTTGCGGAACAGCATTTCTCCACCCTTTCCGAGCGGTTCAATAAGTTCGGCGTAAAGTGCGCCTGTCTGACGAGATTTTGCACGCCGAAAGAGACCAAAGAGATCCTGAAAGGGGTCAAAAGCGGGGTGATCGGGGTCGTCGTCGGAACGCATCGCCTTTTGTCGAAAGACGTGGAATTTTACGACGTCGGCTTGCTCGTCTTGGATGAGGAGCAGCGTTTCGGCGTCGAGCATAAGGAAAAAATCAAAGCGCTTCGGACGAGCATAAACGTCCTTTCGATGTCCGCCACGCCCATCCCGAGGACGCTGCACATGGCGCTTTCCGGGATTCGCGATATCAGCGTCATCGAGACGCCGCCTAAGAACCGCAAACCCGTTCGAACCATCGTCGCGGAGTACACGCCCGCAATGCTCAAAGAAGCGGTTTCCGCGGAACTCGAACGCGGCGGGCAGGTCTTTATCCTCTATAACAATATCGCGCGTTTGGACGCATTCGCGGACGGTGTTCGCGAAGCGTTCCCGGAGCATTCGGTCGTCGTCGGGCACGGGAAGATGCCCGCGTCGCTTCTGGAAGAAAATATTCGCAAGTTCTATAAAAAGCAAGCGGATATTTTGATCTGTACGACGATCATCGAAAACGGGATCGACGTCCCGGACGCGAATACCCTCGTCGTCCTCGAAGCGAATAAGCTCGGGCTTTCGCAAATGTATCAGATCAAAGGGCGTGTCGGGCGAAGCGAAAGGCTTGCCTACGCCTATTTTACCTATCCGAGCGGGACGCTTTTGACGGGAGATTCGGAAAAGAGGCTCAAAGCCCTCGTGGAGAACGGCGACCTCGGAAGCGGATACCGCCTCGCGATGATGGATCTCGAAATCCGCGGCGCGGGAAACGTCCTCGGAGCGGAGCAACACGGGCATATTGAAAAGGTCGGTTACGATATGTACTGCACCCTTTTGAAAGAGACGATCGCGGAGCTCAACGGCGAAGTTCTGCCTTCCGAATCAAGCGTGGAGATGCTCGTCCAAGCGGACGCGTATATCCCGCAAGACTATATCGAGAGCGAACTCGCGCGTATTCGTTACTATAAGAAAATTTCCGCAATATCCGATGAAAAGAGCAAAAACGCGCTTCTTGCGGAGCTTGAAGAAGCCTACGGGATGCCGCCCGTAAAAGTTCATAATTTGATCTTGATCGCGCTTTTGAAAAAGATGTGCGCGGGGCTGTATATCCGTCGCGTTTCGGTCTCCCAAAAGGAAGCGACGCTCCTTTTTTCGGATGAATCGGTCGCTTCGAGCGCAAGCGTCAAAAACGCTTTGAACGTTCTTCGCGGCGAGTTTACGGTCATCGGGCTGGACGGCGGCGAACTTCGTCTCGCGTCCAAGAAACAAGGCGTTATGCGGAAGGTCGAGACGTTGATCGAGCTTATAAAAGCCGCGCGCGGCGAAGCGATCGACGCCGCCGAGGATAAAATCGGCGAATAATACTTGCAAGGACGCTTTATATTATGTATAATAAACAAGTGCGTTAGTTATAATAGGGGTTAGTCCCCTTTAAGGAGTTCGGAATGAAAAAGAAGTTACTCACGATTTTGGTTGTCTTCGTTCTCGTCGCCGTGTTGGCGGCGGCCGCCGCTTGCAGCGACGACGGTATGATCCGTAAAAACGAAGAGCGCAATATGACGCAGGTCACCGCGGACGTTTCTTTCGCGGGCAGAGCGGCTCAGGTGGATAAGCTCGACCTGAACGCGACGATCAACCAGTTCGTCTACCAGTATTACAGCTATTATCAGCAAGGCTACATGACCGCGGAAAACTATCAGGCGGTCTTAAAAAATATCGGTAAGAGCTACGATCAAGCGAACGAAAGCTTGGCGCAGACCGAGGCGTACACGCTGAAATGCATCGATAAGCTTTACGCGGATATCCTCGCGAGTGGGACGGCGGAGCAAAAAGCGGCGGCGCAAGCGGCGTCCACCGTCGGAAAGTCTTTCAGCGTCGCCGACCGTATCAAAGAGATCGAAAACGTCCTTCCCTTGAAAGACCTCGTCAAAGCGAGAAAGTCGTATAACGAAGATATGCAGGAATCCTTCGACGAGTATAAAGAAGCCTATGAGAACGAGATCAAGAGCAGCAACCGTTCCACGACGTCCGTCGAAAACATCGATAAGGTCAATATCGTCTCCGAACCCGCGAAAAAGACCTACGAAGTCGGCGAATCCGCTTTGAATCTGAACGGGCTCAAAGTCTCCGTGACATATAAGGACGGCACGACCGTCGATCTCGATAGAAGCGAATACACCGTTACCGGTTTCAAGAGCGAGGAAGTGACCGACAAGCAAGAGATTTCCGTGACCTTCGGAAGCGTCTCCGCGACCTTCGATATCGAGATCGTCAAAGCGAAACCCTCCCGCCCGGCTATGCCCAAGGATGAGGACGAAGAAGAGGATACCGAGCTCCCCGAGCTTTTCGAGATCGAGCTCGATAAGAAGATCGCCGACGCGAAGACCGCGGGCGACACCGACGCCTTCAAAGCTCTCAAAGAAGCGAAACGCAGACTTGAAAAGCAAATGGAGACCAACTATCGCAATTATCCCTACTATTATTTGACCAAGTTGAAGACGCAAGCCGTCTCGACCGTCGAGGAAACGATCGGCAAGACCGCGAGCGTGACCGGCGCGGATATCCTCGAAAAATACGAGAAGGATCTGGAAGATCAAAAGAACGCGCTCGTTCTCGGGACGAAAAAGTACTCCGAAGCGATCGACGGCACGAGCCAAAAGACCGAAATCGTCCATAAGGACGGCAAATACTTCTACGTCCAACACGTCCTCTTCAAGATTACGGACGATCTCCAAGCGAAGTACGATGCGTTCAAGAACGAAAAAACCGCGAACGCGGACGCGCTCGAAGCCTATTTGAACGACATGATCGATCAAGTCGGCGTCTACGTTTCCAACGTCGAGTACGATAAGGATAAGAAGTGCGAGGAAGAGGATTGCTCCTGCGTCGCTTGCGAAAACTACAAGGGCGAGAACCCCGGCGTTTGCGAAGATCCGAATTGTTCCTGCGTCAAGTGTCCGAATAAGAGATTTATTAACGAAGAGTTTGCGACCGAGCATCATATCGCCGCGCAAGACGTAAACGAGAACGGGACGATCAACGTCCACGCCGTTATCAACGCGATGTACGCGGATCTCGGCAGCGTTACGAACGCTTCTTCCTTCGCGGACAGAAAAGCGATCGTCGAAAAGTTCCGCAAGTGGATCTATATGTGCAACGAGGACGACGGCGCGTTTACCGCGTTTACGGACGGAAAAGTCGGTTATTCGCTCTCGATGGACGAATCGTCCTACGTTAAGAACTTCACCGCGCTCTCCCGCGCTCTCGCGTACGGTGACGCCGCGGAAAAAGCGGAGTGGAACGTCGTCGGCGAAGGCGTCGGTTCTTACGGCTATTGCTACACCGAGTACGGCATCCACGTCATTATGCTGACGGGTTACGCCTTCGATAAGGATTCCGCGAGAGATCTCGGCGACGGTTATTACGCTGTTCCCGCGAACGCCGTGACCGATATTTGGGATTACAAAGCCGCGACCGAATCGGATCAGCTCGACGAAGGCACGCTCGAAAACTACTTGAAGGATGCGCTCCTTGAAGAGAAGAAGAATGATTTGACCGGCGCGTTCAAGAAAGAGTTCTACCAAAACGAAATGAAGGAAGACGCGAAGATCTCCTATCACAAAGTGTATAAAGATCTGATCAAAGCGTACGAGAAATAAGAAGAAAAGAAGCCGGCTTGATCGCCGGCTTTTTTTGAAAGAGGGGAATTATGGCTCAATACGAAGAGAGAGAATTTAATGCGGGAAAAGATTTTACCGAGACGACGACGGAATGCGATACCGTCTATAAGGGAAGGATCGTCAATCTGCGAAACGACTTGATCCGCCTTCCGAACGGGAAAGCGGCGCAGCGCGAATTCATCGAGCATCGGGGCGGCGTCGCCGTTCTCGCCGTTACGGACGACGGGTTCGTCCCTCTCGTTCGCCAATTCCGCTATCCCCTCGGCGCGCATCTTTGGGAGATCCCCGCGGGTAAACTCGAAATCGGGGAGGAGCCCGATAGCGCGATCCGCCGCGAACTCAGAGAAGAGGCGGGGCTCGAAGCCGAATCGATCACGTCGCTCGGTTCGTTTTATCCGACCGTCGGATACAGCAACGAGATCATTCGCCTGTACCTCGCGAAAGGTCTGACCTACGTCGGCGCGAAGCCGGATGAGGATGAATTCTTGGAGATCAAATATTTCCCGCTCGACGAACTTCGGGAGAAGTGCCTTTCGGGCGAGATCGTGGACGGAAAGACGCTCGTCGCCGTCCTGAAATACTACGGAGCGCGCGAATAAAGGCACGACTTTTCTTGAAACAAAAGAACGCCGCGGGCGCATACGTTTCGTATGCCCCCTGCGGCGTTTTTTTTGAGTTGCGCCGATTCTCCTCTTTGATTTTCTTCGGAAACGGTGCGCGCGTCAGGCGCACTCGATCAGCATTTTATCCGCCACCAGCGCGATGAATTCGCCGTTCGTCGGCTTTTCGTTGCCCGAATAGACTTTAACGCCGAAGATTTGATTGATGTTTTCGATCTTGCCTTTGTTCCAAGCGACTTCGATCGCATGTCGGATCGCGCGCTCGACTTTGCTTGCCGAGGTGTCGAATCGACCGGCGACTTCGGGATACAGCCTTTTCGTTATGCTGTTGATGATGTCGGGGCAGGCGACCGCCATTTTGATCGCTTCGCGCAAAAATTGATATCCTTTGATATGGGCGGGAATGCCGACGGAGATGAAGATATTCGTGATTCGTTCGTCGAGCATTCGGTTCTGGACGAGCCTCAGAGAGACGGGCGCGGGCGCGACGCTTTCAAAAAGCTCGTCGATTCGGTTTTTCAAGGAAAGAAAGCTGACGGGTTTGAGCATATAATGGCTTGCGCCGTTTTTGATCGCGCGCGCCGCGTACTCGTCGCCTCCGATGCCGGAAAGGACGATGAACTTCGCTTTGCTGCCGCCGAGGCGGGCTTCGCTTATGACCTCGAATCCGTCCGTCTCGGGTAGGATCATATCGAGGATCACGAGATCGGGCTCGCATTTCAGGATCTCTTTTACGCCTTCGCTTCCGCTTTCCGCTTTGCCGACGACTTTATAGCCTCGTTCTCCCTCGAAGAAGCATTTTACAGAGGAAGAAAACTCGGGATCGTCGTCAACGATTACGATATTAATGTCTTTCATTTTGGACTCCTTATTATAGAAATGTCGTTCAAATTCCGGGGAATTTTCCTTTTTTATGTATACAAGTGTAACAGAAAATATACTGAATGGCAACAAGAATGGACGTATTTTCGAACAAAAAAGTCGCAATTTTGTCGAATTTTCGAATTTTGTACAAAATTATGAATTTTGAACGAGTTTTGAAAACGGCGGGGCGGGGAAGACGGCGGTGAAAAAGGGCGATCGCTTGCGCGACCGCCCCGTTTTTTCTGAATTACGCTTCCGCGAATTCGTCTTTTCCCGCGCCGCAAAGCGGGCAGGCGAAGTCCTCGGGAAGGTCTTCGAATTTCGTGCCGGGCGCGATGCCGTTTTCGGGATCGCCGATCGCCTCGTCGTACTCCCAGCCGCAAAGATTGCAAACGTATTTCATTGTTTTTTTCCTCCTTTTTTTTATTGAATAGGTTCAAAGTCCGCCGCGCCGTGTTTGCAGAGCGGGCAGACGATATCCTCGGGAAGGGTCTCGCCCTCATAGACGTAGCCGCAGATCTTGCAGACGAATCCTTTCTTGCCTTCGGTTTGCGGCTTCGGTTTGACGTTCTTTTGATAGTAGGTATAGGTCATCGTCTCCTGATCGCTCAGGACGCGCGCTTCGGTCACGGAGCAAATAAACATTCCGTGTGTGCCGAGGTCGACGTAGGATTCCACGGCGAGAGACATGACGCTGTTGACGTACTTCGGAAGGATCGCGAGTCCGTTATCGCTGCGATAGATATCCGTTCCTTTGAATTTATCGACCGTTCGCCCGCTTTGGAAGCCGAAATTCTCGAAGACGGAGAACGGCGCTTCCACGGACAGACAGTTGACGTTCATTTTGCCCGTTTGCTTGATGACGTGGTGCGAATAGTTTTGTTTGTTGATCGTGACGGCGATGCGGTTCGGCGCGTTCGTGACCTGCGAGACGGTATTTACGATAAGCCCGTTATCCTTCTTTCCGTCGTTCGAAGTGACGACGTACAGCCCGTAGCCGATATTGAAGAGGGCTTTGAAGTCGCTTTTGTTCGCGGTCGCGTCTTGCAGCGCGAGATAATCTTTGCAGAGTTCGTTCGAAAGGTCTTCGATCGCGGCTTTGGAAAGGTCGTTCAGCGCGGACGTAATGCGGACGATGGGCTCTGCGAAGGTAAGATTTTTGGAGCTATCAAACATTCCTTTCATGACTTTCGCGGCGAGCGGCGCCCAACTGCCGTTCTCGATGAGGGCAATCGTGCGGTTTTGATAGCCGCGCTCGGTCAGATGCTCGATAAACGTGCGCATAAAGGGGAAGATGTCCGCGTTATAGGTCGTCGTCGCAAGGACGAGCTTTCCGTAGCGGAAGGCGTCTTCGACCGCTTCCGCCATATCTTCGCGCGCGAGGTCGCAAAGCACGACTTTCGGGCAACCCTTCGCTTTGCATTTTTCGGCGAGCAGGGTCGCGGCTTCTTTCGTGTGTCCGTAGACGGAGGTGTAGGCGATCATGATCCCGTCGCTTTCCACTTCGTAAGAGCTCCAAACGTTATAGAGCCCGAGATAGTAGGAAAGGTTTTCGGTCAAAACGGGGCCGTGCAGCGGGCAGATCGTTTGAATGTCGAGCGCGGCGGCTTTTTTCAATAAAGCCTGAACTTGCGCGCCGTATTTTCCCACGATGCCGAAATAGTATCTGCGCGCCTCGCAAGCCCAGTCTTCGTCGCAGTCGAGCGCACCGAATTTCCCGAATCCGTCCGCCGAGAAAAGGACCTTGGAATAGCTGTCGTAGGTGACGATGACTTCGGGCCAGTGGACCATCGGGGCAGCCACGAAGGACAAGACGTGTTTCCCGAGGGGCAGGGTGTCGCCCTCTTTTATGACGATCCTGCGATCTTCGAATTCTTTTCCGAAGTAGTTCTTCATCATCGCGAAGGCTTTTTGAGAAGAAACGACGGTCGCATTCGGATAGGCGTTCATAAAGTTCACGATATTCGCGGAGTGATCGGGCTCCATATGTTGAACGATCAGATAATCGGGCGCGGCGCCGTCCGTCGCGGCGGCGATATTGTCGAGCCATTCGTGTCCGAAGCGCGCGTCCACGGTATCCATGACCGCGATCTTATAATCTTTGACGACGTAGGAATTATACGCCATTCCGTTCGGGACGTCGTACTGCCCTTCGAACAGATCGATCTCGTGATCGTTCACTCCGACGTAAATAGTTTCGGGAGCGATTTTCATTTTTTCTCCTTTGGCGGAAATCCGCCGACGTGTTTTATGAGAGAATTATAGCACATCCGGGCGAGCGGACGCAAGGTGTAAACTTTTCTTTCAAAAATCTTTTCCCGTCGCCGCGCGCGTGGTATAATAAAATAGAATTTCGGAATTCGGAGGAAGAATATGAAAGTACTTATCGTAAACGGAAGCCCGAGAAAGGGCGGGAATTCTTCGAGATTGATCGAAGAAGCGGTCAAGATTTTTCAAACGGAAGGGATCGAGACGGAAATCTTCGAGATCGGCGCGAAAGCGATTCGCGGGTGCGCCGTTTGCGGCTACTGCTCGGAGCACGGGAAGTGCGCGTTTAACGACGGCGTGAACGAACTTGCCGCGTCCTTTGAAAAAGCGGACGGGTTCATCGTCGTTTCTCCCGTCTATTATGCGTCGGCGAACGGCTCGGTCGTCAGCCTGCTCGATCGTTTGTTCTTCTCGTCCCATTGCGATAAGAGGATGAAGGTCGGAGCGGCGTTTGCGGTCGCCCGCCGCGCGGGAACGGTCGCCACGTTCGACGAGCTCAACAAGTATTTTACGATCAATCAAATGCCGATCGCGAGCGGCCGCTATTGGAATAACGGGTTCGGCGGCGCGAAAGGCGATATCGAAGCGGACGAGGAAGGTTTGCAGAACGCGCGTATCGTCGCGAGAAATATGATTTTTTTGATGCGTTCGATCGCGCTCGGAAAAGAAAAGTACGGGCTTCCCGAGGCGGAGACCATCGCGAAGACGTCGTTTATTCGTTAATTGCAAGGGTCGCGCGGGCGCGCGTATGCGTATAGCGCGCACGCACCCGCAATATTATTAAGGATGCGTTTCGGCGTTTTTCGGAAAGACTCTTTGACTTTTAACCTTAACGACTATATACTAATTAAAGAAGTGAGATATTCCCCAAAGGGAAATTGAAAGTGCTTTACGCAGGATCAGGCTCACTTCTTTTTCTTTTATTGTAGTATGCCCGTTTTTTATTGTTCATTTTAAGACATCGAACGATCCGCTTTTCCCCGAACGGCTCTTTCGGCGGGCTAACGGGCAAGGCGGGAAAAATGATTTTTGAAAAAAATCGAAAGAAAATCCTCGCGCGGCGGGCGGCGAGCGGTCGGGAATTTCGGCGAAACGCGTCACCCCGTACGACGGTTTTTCGTTTTTTTCGGAAAATTCCGATGCGAAAAATAAAAAACATTCGGAAAATAAGGAAGTTTTTCTCTGAAAAATAGTGTTTTTTTCCTTCAAAATCCACAATATGTTGTGGTTTTTTTCGCGAAAAAAAATATCTTAAAAAAACCTGAAAAATTTCGAAAATTTTCGAAAAAAATCGTTGACATTGTTTTTTTTATTTGCTAACATATAGAGGTTGTCGCCCGTAGGTGACGACAAAGCGAAACTTCAAAACAGAATAGATTGAGCAAAAAATTAAAGCAAGTGATTTCTGTCAATTCATAATTTATTATGAGTTTTGAGCGCAGTCCGAGAGGGCTGCGGAAAACCAAGATTAAACTTAAGAGTTTGATCCTGGCTCAGGACGAACG
>JAIKVL010000009.1 GCA_024685775.1 Clostridia bacterium
AACCCCGCCCGAGGTTCGCCCGACTCGGGATTTTCGCATTTTCTTTTTTTTCGAATTTTTTTATTTACCCCTCGTTTTGTCACTATTCTGTCACTATTCGAATGCTATACTGAGGTCGAAAGGCGCGGATCGAAGGCGAAAGCGACCCGATCAGCGTTTGGCAGACAGACGACGAACAGGAAAGCGACGTTTACCTTTGCTTCGATAATCTGACGGTGAAGACCGAATACGGCGCAAACGTGATGCGCGTTTCCTCCGCCGGCACCGTAAACGTCCATATTTCGTTCAACGGGGAAGTTTCGCTCTCTTCCGGGGAAGGCGCGGTCTTCTATTCGGAAGGCGGTCGGGTCAACGTCTATTTGCACCTTTCCGATGAAAACGCGGATCAGGTCAACTGGACCTTTAACGGAAACTACGGAGGAAAACTGTTTTACGCTTCGAGCGGCGAGATCCGCGTCTACTTGGGCAAGCGCGCTTGCGATCAAAGTCGATTGCGATATGGATATCTACGTCAGCAACGTAGGCACCTCGTCCATTAAAGGTTATAACCACCCCGCCTTCTCGCTCCAAACCACGAACGGACCGGCGCACACCGTCAACATCTACGTGGAAAGCGACGGCGGATTCGACTCCTTCACGTGCGGCAGGCAAAGCGGCAGTTCGCCCACCCTTTACGCGACGCCCGAGAATTGCATCGTCAATTTCTATATGAACGGCGTAAAGGTCGATTCGAACGGTCAATCCTGACCCCGCAAGAAGAAAAAATCCCGCGAATAAGCCTTACGGGCTATCAATAAAAACAATTTTACGGAGGTAAAAAAAATGAAAGAACTACTCAAAAAAGCATTCGCCGAATGCATCGGCACCTTCGTGCTCGTCTTCGTCGCTTGCGGCGTGGCGGGCGCGACGGGCGGCAGCTTGGTCGCGACCTCGCTCGCTTTCGGTCTCACCATCGTCGCGATGGCGTACTCCGTCGGCAGGATCTCGGGTTGCCACGTCAACCCCGCCGTCTCCCTCGGCTGCCTTTTGACCAAGCGCATGACCGCGGAAGAATTCGTCGTCTACGTTATGAGCCAAATCATCGGCGGTTTCCTCGGCGCGCTTCTCGTCTTCGGGATCTTCAAGATGGCGAACGTAAATCCCATCGGCGACGCTTGTAACTACGCAGTCGGATTCGGTTTGAACGGACTGACCGCGGGCGGGATCATCGGCGCGTTGATCACCGAGATTGTCCTGACGGCGATCTTCGTCTACACGATCCTGAACGTAACCGACGAAAAAGCGGGCAACGAAAAGATCGCGGGCATCGTCATCGGTCTTACCCTGACCCTCGTCCACTTGATCGGTATCAATCTCACCGGCACGTCCGTAAACCCCGCGCGCAGCATCGCGACCGCGTTCGCCGCTTTGATCTATAACGGGACGCTCGACGCGCTCGCGCAGGTTTGGATCTTTATCGTCGCGCCCCTTGCGGGAGCGGCAGCGGCTGCCCTGCTTTACAAAGGGCTCCATACCGAGAAAGCGGAATAAGAATCATTTCGGAATAAAAAGCTCCGATATTCGGACGCGTAACTCGGGGGAATTTTTGAAAAAAATTCTTCCTCCCTCCCATCCCCGAGTTGCGCTCCGTCGTCGGAGCTTTTTTAATTTTATTCTATCGAAAGCCGAGGATCCGCAAGAGCGAGCGGCGCGAGACTTCTTTTCAAGATCCCGTGAATATGGGCGATCGCAACGCCGTAATTGACGATCGGAACGCCCGCTTCGCGCGCAAAAGAAAGGCGCGCCTTCATCTCGGTTTCATTCAACATACAACCGCCGCAATGGACGATCAAAGCATATTCTTTCAAATCGGACGGAAAATCCCCGCCCGAAGTAAAGGAAAAATCAAGATCCGCTCCCGCAAAATCTCGGATCCACGAAGGCAATTTCACCGTCCCGATATCGTTACATTGGCGATGGTGCGTGCATCCTTCCGAGATCAGGACTTTATCGCCGTCCTTTAACTCGGAAAGCGCTTTCGCGCCGCCGATCAACGTTTCGAGATCGCCTTTATATCGCGCGAAGAGAATGGAAAAGGACGTCAGGGGGACGCTTTCGTCAACGATCTTCGAGACTTCTCCGAACGCTTGCGAATCGGTCACGACAAGTTTCGGGGGTTCGGAAAGCCCCGCCAGCACCCCTTTCAGCTCCGTCGGTTGGCAGCAAATCGCGGCGGCGCGAAGATCGAGCAATTCCCGAAGCGTTTGTTGCTGCGGAAGGATCAATCTTCCTTTGGGCGCCGACTCGTCCACGGGAATGACCAAGACGACGACGTCTCCCGCGGCGACGAGGTCCGCGAGGATCTTTCTCTGCCCTTTTTTCGAAAGGGCGAATTTTCCCAAAAGTTCTTTGAGTTCGGCGACGTTTTCCCCCGTCTTCGCGCTGACGTACAGTTCGTTATCTTTTAAGATCTTGCGCTCCGAAACGCAATCCGCCTTATTGTACGCCACGATAAAAGGCATTTTGCGCGCGCGGAACAAAGAAAGATAGGTTTCGTCCGCTTCGGTAAGACCGACGGCGGCGTCCGCCACGAGCACCGCGACGTCCGTTTTGCGAAGCGCGACGAGGGTCTTTTCGACGCGCAGTTCGCCGAGCGCGCCCTCATCGTCGAATCCCGGAGTGTCAATAATCGAGACGGGTCCGATCGGCAAAAGTTCCATCGCCTTTCGGACGGGATCGGTCGTCGTCCCTTTGACTTCCGAAACGATGGAAAGATTCTGCCCCGTAACGGCGTTTACGAGGCTGGACTTCCCGACGTTTCTCCGCCCGAAAAACCCGATATGGACGCGCTCCGCGGTAACCGTTTCGTTTAAGCTCATACCCTTCTCCTTAAAATCTGAAATCCCTGTGATCGGAAGTCTTGATCTCTTGAATATGCTGTTCCGTAATCGCGCGGACTCTCTCTTTCGGAATGCGATCAAGCTCCCTTTCGATCATCTTATACCCGACTTCTTTCGTCTCCGCGGACGCATAATCTTCCAAGTATTCCGACAAGGTCATAAGCGCGTTCGGATGACAGCAATTCAAGATCTGTCCGCTTTTGCAAAGGCTCATAAAGCGGTCGCCCGTTCGTCCTTCTCGATAGCAAGCGGTGCAGAAAGAGGGAACGTGACCGTTTTCCATCAGCCAACGAACGACTTCGTCCAAAGAGCGTTGATCCGAGACGTCGAATTGCTCGGTATCGTGCGGGCGCTCGTCTGCGGAATAGCCCGCATAGCCGCCTACGCTCGTTCGCGAGCCGCCGCTGACCTGCGAGATCCCGAGACGGAGAAGACGGGAACGCACTTTTTCCGTCTCGCGGGTGGAAATGATCATCCCCGTATACGGGACGGCGAGGCGAATACACGCGGTGATCTTGGCGAACGTGTCGTCGTCGATGCCTCCGTCGAACTCGTCGGGATCGATGTCGTCCGCTCTTTTTACGCGAGGGACGCTGATCGTGTGCGGACCGACGCCGTGAACGGCTTCTAAATGCTCCGCGTGCATCAAAAGCCCCGCGAATTCGTACTTATAGAGTTCCAGCCCGAACAGGACGCCCAAGCCGACGTCGTCGATGCCGCCTTCCATCGCGCGGTCCATCGCTTCGGTGTGATAGGCGTAATCGTGTTTGGGTCCGGTCGGATGCAGTTTTAAGTAGCTTTCTTTATGGTAGGTCTCTTGGAAAAGAATATAAGTTCCGATGCCCGCCTCTTTGAGTTTGCGGTAGTTTTCGACGGTAGTCGCCGCGATATTTACGTTTACGCGGCGGATATCCCCGTTTTTATGATGCACGCCGTAAATGGTTTTGATGCAGTCGAGGATATATTCGATCGGGTTATTGACGGGGTCTTCGCCCGACTCGATGGCAAGGCGCTTATGCCCCATATCCTGCAACGCGATCACTTCCGCTTTGACCTCTTCTTGGGTAAGTTTTTTGCGCGGAATGCGCTTGTTTTTGACGTGATACGGGCAGTAGACGCATCCGTTCACGCAATAATTGGAAAGGTAAAGCGGCGCGAAGATCACGATGCGGTTGCCGTAAAACGCGAGCTTGATCTCCTCCGCGATTTTTTCGATCTCGCGATTGATCTCCGGATCTTCGCAAGCAAGCAAGACGGATGCTTCGCGATGCGTTAAGCCGCGGCATTCGTAACCCGCCTTGCCCTTAACGGGGCGAGCTTTATCAAGGATCTCTCGGATCAAAGGCAGATCGTTTTTGTGTTCCTCGGCGTATGCGAGGGTGGCGCGGATCTCTTCATCGTTTATAAATTCCTCCGCGCAGAGGGATTTTTTATCGTAAACGGACATTTCGGTTTCCTCCTTATTCCATTATTTTTTTATCGCAGGGATCGCCGCGCGAAACGACGATCTTATAGCCGATCGAATCCATCCGCTTTTCAAGGCAGGCAATGCACCGAGCGGATTCTTCCCCCGTGCAGACTTTTCCGTCGTAGAGGGTATATTTCTTTTTTGCGGAGAGCGGCGACAGATTGGGCATAATGACGTTCGCGCCCGCCGAGATTCCCTTTTCCCGCCCGCGCGGATCGAGGGTGGCGAGCGCCGTCGTAGCGGGGAGAAGGACGTTCGGCAGGATCAAGCGAATGACAGACAGAAGGAAGAGGGTCAATTCCGTCGAACCGCTCGCCTTATCTCCGAAAGGCGTGTCCTTTTGCGGGATAAACGGTCCGATCCCGCACATCTCCGGGCGAAAGGTTTCCAAAAACCGAAGGTCTTTCGCGAGCGTCTCCGGCGTCTGACAGGGGGACCCGACCATAAACCCACATCCGACTTGGTAGCCGATCTCCCGCAAGTCGTACAAGCAGCGCATCCTGTTTTCAAAGGAACATTCGGCGGGATGCAGTTTCGCGTAATGTGCGGCGTCCGCAGTTTCGTGCCGCAAAAGATAGCGATCCGCGCCCGCGTCGAACAGTCTTTTGAAGCTTTGCTTTCCGCGTTCGCCGAGCGACAAGGTCACCGCGCAATCCGGGAAGCGCGCTTTGATCGAAGCGATCAACCCGCAAAGCAAGTCGTCCGTGTAAAACGGGTCTTCACCGCCTTGGAGAACGAACGTCCTGAAACCCAAGGCGTATCCGCTCTTGCAACAATCGAGGATCTCTTCCGCCGAAAGGCGATATCTCTCGCATCTTTTATTGCTTCTGCGAATGCCGCAATAGTAGCAATCGTTTTTACAATAATTTCCGATCTCGATCAGTCCGCGAATGAAAACGTCGGTCCCGTACGCGCTTTTGCGGACGGCTTCCGCCCTCTCCCGCAAATATTCCGCGGTCGATTCGGATCTTCTGCGAATGAGCTCCGCATACTCTTCGGAATCGAGGCAACGCTCCGCCGCGAGTTTTTCCGCAAGAAAGAGCGCTTCGTCTTTCATTTCGCGGACAAAGCCGACTTTACGCTGATCCCGGAGATCGACCCGATCTTCCCGGCGAGCGTCGAGATCACGTCCTGCGGCGCGTCCAGCGCGACGCAAATGATATTGATATTCTTTTCTTTATAGGGTAATCCCATCCTTCCGATAACGAATCTGCGATACTCGTGAAGGATCCCGTTGAGCTTATCCACGGATTCCGGGTCTTCCACGATAATGCTGATGACTGCGACTCTTGTTCCCATTGCTTTTTTTCCTCCGTTTTTTCCGTTCCGAATAAAAAATGCCGTACGGCAAAAAGTACGGCAATCAAAAAAATCCCTTGAATTGTCATACCTTTCGCGCAGCTTTCGCTTTGAGTCAGGAACGATGCTTTTATTCTACAAGCGAATCTTTTCTTTGTCAAGCGACTTCGCGGAGTTCGCCCTTTCGATCGCTTGAAGCGGCGAAGAAAACTGCGGCAAACCTTCGCCCTCTTTTTCTTTCCGCAAAGAGACCGCTTTCCCCCAATCAAAAGAAAAACGATCGACCGAAAAAACGATTTTCCGGTTCGTTCGAAACGCGGATCAGACGCGCGTCTTCCGTTCTTGCCTACGATTGTGAAAAAATTTTCATATTTTTTCGAAAAATCCCTTGACGGCGGGAAACGAACGTTGTACGCTATTATTGTTAGCGAACACTGTTCGCCAATTTCGAAGGAGGCGTTATGATCCGAAACAAAGACTTTCATCACGAAAAGATCCTCGAAGCCGCGACGGCTGAATTCTCGGAGTACGGGTTCGCAGACGCGTCAATGCGTCGGATCGCCGCCGCCGCGGGGATGAGCGCTTCCGGGCTTTATAAACACTTTGCGAGCAAGGAAGAAATGTTCGCCGCCATCGTGGAACCTGCCTACCTCGGGCTCGTCGGCTTATACCGCAAAGAAGAGAGCGCGCAGCGGGAGATCATCGGCGCCGGGGATTTATACAACTGGGAAGACGGCAACGACGCGAAACTCGCAATCTCCTACATTTACGATCACCGGGACGCATTTCGCCTTTTGATCTGCAAATCGCAGGGAACGAAGTTCGAATCCTTTTTGCACGACTTAGCCGCCGTCGAAGAAGAAATGACGCTCTCCTTTATGGATGAGTTGAAAAACCGAGGCGTAAAGATCAAAGAGTTCCGACTGAAAGAACTTCATCTTCTGACAACCGCGAATATAAACGCGATCTTTCAAGCGATCGAGCATGATTTTTCAAGGGAAGAGGCGATGCATTACGCCGATACTTTGGACGAATTCTTCTCGAAAGCTTGGAGCTCGTTTTTCGGCTATTAACGTCTTTCAAAACCAAATCGGGAAAGGCGTTTTATTATAAACGTAGGTTAGCCTTAGCTAACCAAGGAGGTATTTAACGATATGAGTGGGCAACTTGAAAAACCAAGCGTGAACGGCGCCAAAGATCGGCTCTTAAACGGAAGCATTATAAAAACGATGCTTTCTTTAAGCATCCCCGCGATCCTCGGCATGGTGGTCATCGGTCTGTACAACTTTATGGACGCCGTCTTCGTCGGGAGAATGGTCGGGTCGGCGGCGATGACCGCGGTAAAAGTGTCGTATCCTTTTACCCTTTTGAACAGCGGCGTTTCGACTCTGATCGGAACGGGCTCCGCTTCTCTCCTTTCCAGAGCGATCGGGAAGAAAGATCAAGAGACCGTCGACAAGATTATGGGCAACCTGATCGCGCTCGTCCTGATCTTATCCGCCGTCATCACGGCAGTCGGCTTGATCTTTACAAAACCGATGCTTATGCTGTCGGGAGCCAAAGGCGAGATCCTTTCCGAAGCGAACAGGTATTTGAAAATCGTGTTTATCGGATCGCTTTTCGTCAACTTCGCACAAGCGTCCAACATGGTGATGCGCGGTGAAGGGAAACTCAAAAAAGCGATGATGATCATGGGCTCCGGCGCGATCCTCAACATCGCTCTCGATCCCCTTCTCATTCTTGCGTTCGGAAAAGCGAACGGCATTCTCGGCGCCGCAACCGCGACGCTGACGGCGCAGGTCTTCCAAGCCGTGCTTGCCCTTCTCTATTTCCTCAAAATGAGCGATACCGTAAAGATTCATAAGATCCGCATCTTCGGTTCGATCGCGAAGCCCGTCCTCGCCGTCGGCGTCTCTGCGATGATGATGCAGGTCTTATCGATGGTCCAGCAAACCATTATGTACAACACCGCCGCGCGTTGGGGCGGCGATCAATGGCAGACCATTCTCGGCGCGGCTCTCAGCCTGCAAGCGTTTTCGTTCATTCCGCTCTGGGGCATCAGCCAAGGCTATCAGCCCGCGGTCGGGACGAACTACGGCGCAAAAGAATTCGGTCGCGTCCGCTCCTTTACCAAAGCGTTTATGGTGGCGGCAACCGTCCTTGCGGCTCTGTTTTATATTCCCATTATGGCGGCGCCCAAGGCGATGCTTTCGATGTTTATCCGCGATGCGGAAATCGCCGTCGCGGGCGCGCCGATGCTTCGCGTCTTGTTCTCCGCGTACATCACTTACGGCGTGTTGATCCTCGCCATCACCTTCTTCCAAGCAATGGGCAAAGCAGGCAACGCCGCGATCCTTACCCTTTTAAGGCAAGTGATCCTCTTCCTTCCCTTGGTGATCGCACTTCCCTACGCTTGGGGCGTAAAAGGCGTCTTCTACGCGCAGCTCATTACCGATGCGGTCGTGCTCCTGCTCGGCGTCGCCCTGCTGATCCTTGCTTTCAAGAAAATGCGCAAAGAAGAGCTGATCTTGTCGGTTGCGGAATAAAGCGGATCCTTTTATCCGATAGAAAGCGAGGCGCGCCCCGTTTGCGGTCGCGCCCCGCGAAAAAACTGCTCGTTACGGAGGTAATACTATGAACAAAAAAAATGCAAAACCGAAAAAGCGCGGAGCATTCAGTTGGGTAATGGAATTTGCGGGGAGCAAGAGAAGTCACTATATCCTCAGCGTCGTTCTTGCCGTCGCAAGCGTCATCGCCGGCTTTATGCCTTACGTTTTTGTCGCGAAGATCGTCCGAGGTCTTGTGGAAAAGACGGCGGGGCTTTCCTACTGCCTGACTCAGTGCGGGTGGATGGCGATGTTTTTCCTGCTGAATCGTCTTTTGCACACGGTGTCCACGATGACTTCGCACAAAGCCACTTTTGAAGTTCTTGCGAACATTCGCAGAAAACTGACGATAAAACTCGCGAAGATGCCGCTCGGCGACGTGCTCGCGGAGTCGTCGGGAACTTACAAAAACATCATCGTCGAGCGCGTGGATTCCATTGAAACCACCCTCGCGCATATGATCCCCGAATTCACCGCCAATCTGATCGTTCCCTTCGTGGTTTTCGGCTATATGCTTTCGATCGATTGGCGACTCGCGCTTTTATCGCTGATCACGGTCCCTGTCGGAGGTATATTCTTCGTGTTAATGCTGCGCGGGAGCGGAGAAAGCTATAAAAACACAATCGAAAAGACCAAGGCGCTCAACGATACCGCGGTGGAGTATATCGGCGGGATCGAAGTCATCAAAGCCTTCGGCAAAGCAAAAACCAGTTACGAAAAATTCGTCACCGCCGCCAAAGAAGGCGCCGATTGCTTTATCGATTGGATGCGCAAATGTAATGTGTATCAAAACGCGGCGATGGTTTTAATGCCTGCGACGCTCCTTTCGCTTTTGCCTTTCGGGATTTCGTTCTTTATGAAAGGATCCGTCAGCGCGCCCGATCTTCTGATGCTCATCATTTTGTCCTTGGGCTTGATCTCGCCTTTTATCATCGCGACGAGCTATTTGGATGAGATCTCCAAAGCGGGAACGATCATCGGAGAAGTTACCGCCATTTTGGAAAAGAAGGAGCTCGTTCGCCCCGATACGCTTACCGAAGAACCTCACGGCGCGGAAATTCGCCTGAACGACGTCCGCTTCGCTTATGAAGAAAAGGAAGTCTTACACGGGATCGATCTTACGATCAAAGAAGGAACCGTCAACGCTTTGGTAGGCCCTTCCGGCTCGGGCAAATCCACGATCGCGAAATTGATCGCGTCTTTCTGGGACGTGGACGGCGGAAGCATCACCTTCGGCGGCGTGGATATCAAAAAGATCCCGTTGGACGATTATCAGAAAAAGATCGCTTACGTTTCGCAAGACAACTACTTATTCGATATGACGATCATGGAGAATATTCGGTTGGGCGATCCGAAAGCGACCGACGAACAAGTGATGGACGCCGCGAAGAAATGCGGATGCCACGACTTTATTATGGGGCTTGAAAACGGCTATCAAACCGTTTGCGGCGGGTCGGGAAGTCACCTTTCCGGCGGAGAACGACAACGCATCTCCATTGCTCGCGCGATGCTGAAAAACGCTCCCGTCATCATTTTGGACGAAGCGACGGCGTATACCGATCCCGAAAACGAAGCGTTGGTCCAGCGCAGCGTCGCGAAATTGGTACGGGGAAAGACCCTTTTGGTCATCGCGCACAGGCTTTCCACCATTGCATCCGCCGATCAGATCATTTTGATAAAGGACGGTCGCTTGGAAGCGAGCGGTAAGCAGGAAGAGCTGCTTGAAAAGAGCGAACTGTATCGCAAAATGTGGAATGCTCACGTTGCGTCGAAGGAGGAAGAAAGCAATGTTTAAGACCTTAAAACTATTCTTTGATTTTTGCGGAAAAGAAGATCGAAACAAACTTTACGCGGCGGTCGTCTTAGGCGTGATAAAATCCGTCTTCGCCGCGCTCCGCATTACCGCGATCGCCGTCGCCGCAAAGGGCTTGATCGACGGAAACGTGACGATGACGCATTTATGGCTGTGCGTCGGCATAATGCTGGTTTCGATCGCGGGACAGTTCTTTATCGGGTTGAAGACGACGATGCTTCAATGCGAAGGCGGATATCATTCCTGCGCTCACAAACGGATCGAGATCGCCGAGCACCTTCGTTACTTGCCGATGGGATTCTTTAACAAGAACTCCTTGGGCGTCATCACCAACGTCACCACCAACACGATGGAATCCCTCGCCGACGTTGCGGCGCGCATCGTGATGGTCACGACGCAGGGGATCCTGACGACCGCGGTCATTACCGTCTTCGTCTACGTCTTCGATTGGCGTATCGGATTGGTTTTAACGGCGGGCATTGCGCTTTATATCCTCTTCAACGCGATCATGCAGCGGTCCACACGCCCCGTCGCGCCGAGAAAGCATCGCGCGGACGAAAATCTCGTGGCGCAGACGATCGAATACGTTCAGGGCATTTCCGAAGTGAAGAACTATTCCATGACCGCAGACGCCGCCAAAAAACTCGACGCCGCGATCTCGGAAAAGCAAAAAGTGGATACCCGTATGGAATTTACGGTCGTTCCGTGGGTAATGGTGCAAAACATCGTCACGAAAATGACCGGCGTAGCGATGTGTATGCTGAGCTTAAAGTGGTATTTCGCGGGTTCGATGCAGCTTTTGTACTGCATTATGATGATGGTCTCCTCCGTTATGGTTTACGACAGCTTGGATTCCATGAGCGCGTTCTCCGCGCTGATCAGAACTATTCGCATCGCCGTCACCAAGACCAAAGAGATCTTGGATATGCCCGCGATGGATATCGACGGAGAAGACGTCTCGCCGAAAAAGAAGACCATCGAACTCAAAAACGTCGGATTCTCTTACGACAAAAAGAAGATCATCGACGGAGTGAGCCTTACCATCCCGGAGAAGACCACGACCGCTTTCGTCGGGCCGTCCGGAAGCGGAAAGACCACGTTATGCCACTTAATGGCTCGGTTTTGGGACGTTCAAGAAGGCGAAGTCCTCTTAGGCGGAAAGAACGTAAAAGAGTACAGTTTCGATTCCTTAATGAAAAATTTCAGCTTCGTGTTCCAAAACGTTTATCTCTTTGAAGATACCGTCGCGAACAACATCCGCTTCGGCGACCCGGAAGCTTCTATGGACCGAGTGATCGAAGCGGCGAAGAAAGCAAAATGTCACGAATTCATCCTGTCGCTTCCCGAAGGATACGACACGGTCATCGGCGAAGGAGGCGCAAGTCTCTCGGGCGGTGAAAAACAGCGCATTTCCATTGCCCGCGCCATTATGAAAGACGCGCCGATCATCATTTTGGACGAAGCGACCGCAAACGTGGATCCCGAAAACGAGGCGGAGCTGACGGCTGCGATCGAAGCGCTGACCAAGGAAAAGACCATCATTATGATCGCCCATCGCTTAAAGACCGTTCGGAATGCCGATCAGATCTTTGTGATCGACGACGGAAAGATCGCGCAACAAGGCACGCACGAGCAACTTATAAAAGAAGAAGGCATTTACAAAAACTTCGTCGTCGGACGCCGCGAAGCGGCTTCTTGGAAGATCGCTTCGGACGCGTAAGGGGCAATCCCGAGGAAAACCGAAACAACAGAGACGCAGCCGAGCGCGGGTTGCGTCTCTTTTTCGAAAGAAGCGGATTCCGCTCTGCTTATCGAAGGGAGCTCGCCTTCCGATATTGACTGTAAAATAAAAAAATGGTACAATAACGTCATAGTCGCGAAGAAATCGGAACTTCCTTTTCGGAGGCTCCGACGGGCGAAGGTTTTGATAACGGAGAGGAATCATGGGCGGGACGGAAAGCCAAGAAATGTACTTGAAATCCATTTACACGATCGAGCAAAGAAAAGGTGTCGTTCGTAAGATCGATATCGCGGAAGAGTTGGGTCTTTCCAAACCCAGCGTTAAAGGCGCCGTCGATCGTTTGATCGCGGCGGGAGAAGCCGAAACCGACGAGCGCAACAACGTCTTTTTAACGGAATCGGGGCGAAAGCACGCCGAACGCATCGTAAAACGCTACGACGCTTTTCTCGAAATGCTTACGAATATGGATATTCCCCGCGAAAAAGCAAAAGACGCGGCTTGCAAGTTGGAACACGCCATCGACGACGATATTTTCGATTACATCGAGGATTGGTTGAAGAAAAACCGCAGAGCGGAATGACAGAGAAGAAAAAGTTATGAAAAACGTTGTTTTGATCGGGATGCCCGGAAGCGGCAAAAGCACGAGCGGCGTACTTGCGGCGAAGGCTTTATGTATGGACTTCGTCGATACCGATCTCGTGATCCAGCAAAACGAGAAAATGCCCCTTCAAGCCATAATCAACACTAAGGGAAACGAATCTTTCGCCGCGGCGGAAGAATCCGCCGTCTGCGGGCTGAACGTTCGGAACGCGGTGATCGCGACGGGCGGCAGCGTCGTCTATTCCGAAAAAGCGATGACGCATTTGAAAGAAAACGCCGTCGTCCTCTATCTTCGAATTTCCTTTGAAACGATGATGAAGCGCATCGCCGATATGCATAGTCGCGGCATTCTTTTGAAAGACGGAGAAACCGTCCGAGCGATGTACGACGAGAGAATTTCTCTCTACGAAAAATACGCCGACAAGATCCTCGATTGCGACGGGAAAGACGTCGAAACGACCGTTTCCGAGATCGTTGCGATTTTGGCGGAGAAATAAAAAACGATCGATTTCATTCGATCTTGGTTTTTTCGAAGTTACGACACGGGAAACGCGAAACAACGTATGGCAATAAACGCATTCCCGAAGGACAGATCAAAATGCTGAAAAACTTTTTGTGTGCCGGATCCTAACCCAAGAGCTGTATCATTGATCGTGACTGCAATGAAATCCGGATGAGTGAAAAAAGGAACCGCCGCAAAGAGCGATTCCTTTTTTACGTTAAATTTTAAGAGCGGCGTTGCGTTACGCAAAGTTTATCGTTTTCGACGTCCACGACCAACGTCGTCTCGGGGGCGACGTCTTCGCCGATAATGGCGCGGGCAAGCAGCGTCTCGACCTTGCTTTGCAAGTAACGTTTCAGCGGTCTGGCGCCATAGATGGGATCATAGCCTTCGCGGATGATCTTATCTTTGGCGGCGGGAGTGATCTCCACGTCCAGTTGCTTTTCGCTCAAACGACGTTTGAGATCGGAGATCAAAAGATCCACGATACCGTCGATATTGTCGCGCGTCAGCGGTTTGTAGAAGACGATCTCGTCCAAACGATTCAGGAACTCGGGGCGGAAACTGCGTTTGAGCAATCCGCTGACGGATTCACGAGCTTCCGAAGAAATTTCACCCGATTGGTCTATGCCGTCGAGGATGACGTCCGATCCGAGGTTGCTGGTCAAGATCAAGATCGTGTTTTTGAAATCCACCGTGCGTCCTTGGCTATCGGTGATGCGCCCGTCGTCCAAGACTTGCAGAAGCACGTTGAAGACGTCGGGATGCGCTTTTTCCACTTCGTCGAACAGCACCACAGAATAAGGTTTGCGGCGCACGGCTTCCGTCAGCTGTCCGCCCTCATCGTAGCCTACGTAGCCCGGAGGCGCGCCGATCAGACGAGAGACCGAATACTTTTCCATATACTCACTCATATCAATACGGATCAAGTTGTGTTCGTCATCAAAAAGGGTGGCTGCCAGCGCTTTTGCAAGCTCGGTCTTACCGACGCCGGTGGGACCCAAGAACAGGAACGATCCGATCGGGCGGCGGGGATCTTGGATGCCGGCACGGGAACGCAGAATAGCGTCCGCGACCTTACTAACGGCTTCGTCCTGCCCTATTACGCGCTGATGCAACGCTTCGTCCAAGTGGAGCAGTTTATCACGTTCCCCTTCCATCAGTTTAGCGACGGGGATCCCCGTCCAACGAGCGACGATGCGGGCGATCTCTTCCTCCGTGACTCTGTCGTGCAAGAGAGAATTCGTGCTGTGCTCGGCTTTTTCCTCTTCTTCCGTCAATTCCTTTTGAAGCGCGGGCAAACGTCCGTATTTCAGTTCGGCGGCTTTGCCGAGATCGTATTCATCCTGCGCCTTATCGATCGCCGCGCGCACCCGCTCGATCTCCTCACGCAAGGATTGCACTTTGCCGATCGCTTGCTTTTCATTGTCCCATTTTGCTTTCATACCCGCAAATCGCTCACGATCGTTGGCGAGTTCTTCACGGATCTGTTTGAGGTGCTCCTGAGAGAGTTTATCCGTCTCTTTGGAAAGAGCGGCTTCCTCGATTTCCAGTTGCATGATCTTTCGAGCCAAGCTATCCATCTCGGCGGGCATACTGTCGATTTCGGTCTTGATCAAAGCGCACGCTTCATCGACGAGGTCAATCGCCTTGTCGGGGAGAAAACGATCGGAGATATAGCGGTGAGATAAAGTCGCCGCGGCGATCAAAGCTTGATCTTGGATCTTTACGCCGTGATAGACTTCGTAACGTTCTTTCAGTCCGCGAAGAATGGAAATCGTGTCTTCTACGCTCGGCTCTCCGACCATAACCGGCTGAAAACGCCTTTCGAGCGCGGGATCCTTTTCCACGTATTTTCGATACTCGTTCAAAGTCGTCGCGCCGATACAATGCAACTCCCCTCGCGCAAGCATCGGTTTGAGAAGGTTGCCCGCGTCCATCGCCCCATCCGATTTGCCTGCGCCTACGATGGTGTGCAATTCATCGATAAACAGGATGATATTTCCGTCCGAAGACTTCACTTCGTTCAAGACGGCTTTCAGCCTTTCCTCGAATTCGCCGCGGAACTTCGCGCCTGCGACAAGCGCGCCCATATCAAGAGAAAAGAGTTTTCGTCCCTTCAAATTATCCGGCACGTCACCTTTTACGATACGCAGGGCGAGTCCTTCCGCGATGGCGGTCTTACCGACGCCCGGCTCACCGATCAAACACGGATTGTTCTTGGTCTTTCGCGACAGGATACGGATCACGTTACGGATCTCGTCGTCACGACCGATCACGGGATCCAGTTTCTGTTGCTTTGCCAGTTCCACCAGATCTTGCCCGTATTTTTGCAAAACGTCGTAGGTTTCTTCCGGGTTATCTCCCTGCACGCGGGCATTGCCGCGCACCTCTTTGAGAACTCGCAAGAATTCGTTTACGGTCAACCCGATCTCACCGAATATCTTCTTGACGTCGGCTTGCGCGGAGTCGATAAGCCCCAATACGAGGTGCTCAACCGATACGTAGTCGTCTTTCATCGTTTGCGCGCGTGATTCCGCGGCAGTGAGGGCGGCGTTCAACGCAGAGGTCAGATAGATCCGTTCGGGATCGTAAGACCCCGTTATGCGAGGCAATTTTTCAAGTTCGCCGCGCACTTTGTCCGCAGTGTCTTCCGTAGAGAGATTCATCTTGCGCCATAATTCGGGGATCAAACCTTCTTTGTCATCCAGAAGGGCAAGTAACAAGTGTTCTTGTCCGATTGCTTGGTGGTGGCGCTCTACGCCGATGTCGTGTGCGGTGGTGAGCGCTTCGATACTTTTTTGCGTCAATTTTTGCATATTCATAGCTCTTTCACCATACCCCCGTCAGGGGGCTCCTTTTTTAAGATTAAAACAGGAGATTTGCGTCGGCGTAAGTCTTTTCCACGTTTGCTTCCGCAATCTCGGGTCGGTCCGAATAACAGAAGAAAGTTTTCAGCGCGTGATCGAATGCGTCGACGTAAGCAGAGATACCGTCCGCAACGATCTCGCTGTCTAACGTCTCGCTTACGAAACGCTTTACGAGTCGCCCGTCCGTTACCGTGGCGACGCTGTCGGGATGATGCGCTTTCTCGATCTCGATCCACAGTTTGAAAAACCGCATTACGAGCAAAGAGAGCGTGGCGCTTTGGGTGCGCATGGAGACTTTCAATTCGCCGACGGCGACCTGCGGCATGCGATACAGCTCAACTTGATATCGAACGGTCGGGTTGTATTTATAGCTGAGCGCGCTGCGCAGGGTCAGCATCGTGGGCGACGCGTTCTCCAAGGGTTGAAAGGCGCTGCCGAGCAAAGCTTGCATACGATCGAACACGTTTTGCATCCTCATCTCCGGAGTCTCGTATGAAACGTATTCCGCCAAGATCTGATTGATAAGGTTGGAGCGGTTCGTGTGGCGTTCATACGCTAAGCGATCAACCGCAGCGATTACGTTTTCGGATAGGACCAAGGAATAGACGTTCTTTTTCATTGCAGAGCCTCCCGTTTTTCGCCATTATTGTATGACGAAATAAATAATTTGTCAAGCGGTTTATATAAATTCGTTTACAAGTTTTTGAAACGAAGAAAGAAAAAAATGAAGAGGATATAATAAAATCATATCCTCCTTTTGCATTTTTATTGCGTTTTTGCGTATCTGCATTCGCGGTTGGAATCGCCGCAAATTCGCGCGATTACCTATTATCGATCAAGAATGCGCGTTATCGTACAGTTTTTGAATATCCGGCGGCAATTTATCCGGAAGCATTGCGTTCAATCGATCTTCATTCCCGTCACGGATAGCGGTCTCATAGTACCAGCATTTGAATTTCAGCATATCGAGCGTTTTTTGAAGCCGCACCATCTCCGCCTCTACGGTTTGCTTTCTCCCCTCAAACAAGGCTTTGCGGTCGGGATAGGTCGAAGCGCCTTCGACGCACCAACCCATAAATTGCTTGATGTCCTTGATTTCAAGCCCGGACAATTTCAGGCATTCGATGATCCGAAGCGCTTCCAATTCCCTTTCGCCGAATTTTCGGATTCCGGATTGACGCTCCATCCCGGGAAACAGCCCTTCTTTGTCATAGTAGCGCAGCGTAGAAATGGGCAGACAGAACATTTCGGATACTTGACCGATCGTATACATATAAAAATTTACCTCTTTTTTTCTCAAAACCCTTGACATAAAGTTAGGTTTAGGAATTACGATACTATTGTACCACCTAAATCCCGAATAAATCAACCCGAAAACGGAGGATATTTTTATGATAAAGACAGAAAAATTAAATCTCGGAACCGAGTGGGATAAGACCTATCCGCGAGACGAAAGAGTAAATCATACCAAAATTACGTTTGTAAATCGCTACGGAATCCCATTGGCGGCAGATATGTTCCTACCGAAAAACGCAAGCGGGAAATTGCCCGCCATCGCCGTGTCGGGTCCGTTCGGCGCGGTAAAGGAACAAGTTTCCGGCAGATATGCGCAGGAAATGGCGGCAAGAGGATTTATAACGATCGCTTTCGATCCTTCTTTCACGGGAGAAAGCGGCGGAGAGCCGAGGTTTATGGCTTCGCCCGACATCAACACGGAAGACTTTCAAGCGGCGGTCGATCACCTTTCCGTTCAGGACACGGTCGACCCCGAACGCATCGGCATTATCGGCATCTGCGGTTGGGGCGGCATAGCGCTCAACGCAGCGGCGATAGACACGCGTATCAAAGCGACCGTCACTTCCACGATGTACGATATGGCACGCATAAACGCGAACGAGTACTACGACAGCGAAAACAGCGAGGAAGCCCGTCATGCGAAAAAGAAAGCGCTCAACGCGCAGCGCACCGAGGATTACGCAAACGGCGCGTATAAACTTGCCGGAGGGCTCCCTACCCCCGAACAGCTCGCGGAGGATGCGCCTCAATTCTTAAAAGATTACGTCGCGTATTATAAAACGCCGCTCGGCTATCACAAACGTTCCGTCGGCGGCAACGGCGGGTGGAACGTTACGGGCTGTATCAGCTTTATCAATCAACCGATTTTGAGATATTCAAACGAAATCAGAAGCGCGGTATTGATGATCCACGGAGAAAAGGCGCACAGCCTTTATTTCAGCAAGGACGCATTTACCGCGATGACCGAAGGGAACAAATACGCAGACAACAAAGAACTGATGATCATTCCCAACGCGGTACATACCGACCTTTATTACAAAACGGACGTGATCCCTTTTGATAAGATCGAATTATTTTTCAAAACGTATTTGAAGTAGATATGATTCAATTAAAACGAGTTCTCGCAACGATACTGTTCGGCATTATAACAGTCGTTTTTGCCGCTTGCGGGGCGGCGACGAATCAAAACGATCCGCCGTCGAATCAACAAACCCAACCGACTGCCGAAACTACGCAAACGAATTCGGATGGTACTTTATTTTCAAAGTAGCATTTCTGATCTGTTGAATAATCATACTCACCCTCACATATTTGTCAGTGGGTATAGTCCAGCAATCGGACCTTATCTCCAAGATCCTTTTCGATGATTTCTTTCATCTTTTTTGCAAATGGACATGGATATCCGATGGGAGTTCCCTTTTGAATACATGAGGCAAATGCAATCGTATCGGCACCTCGTTCCACTAATTTTCTCGCCCTAAGCACCGATTTCTTAGCAGGGCATCCTCCACAATTGCAGAAGCCGACAAGCTCTATATCCTCATTTATTCCTTCAAAGACACCTTTGCGTTCTTTGATCATCTTAAAATCTGTCGTTCCGGGACAGTAATCCTCTGTCTGCATACACCTTATAATTCCAAGTTTCATTTGAATTTACCTCCTGTTATCGGTTCGTTCCATTGCAGGGTCTTGAAATGCCTGAAAATCATTTGTTTTAAATCAATCCGTAAACGATGATCCCGGCAACAGCTGAGATCCCGATCAGCCCGATCGGTGACAATCCCTTATTGGTGATCTTTGAAGATCCGAAATAGATTGCCGCCAGAACCGCCGTCATGATGATTGCGGTCAGATCGGCAGAAGCATCCGTAAAACTGCCGATGCAGTGCTGCATGATCATGAATATGCCTGTCGCCAGGATGATTCCGATGATGCAGGGCCTAAGACCTTTGAGAACTGCCTGAACATAAGCGTCCCTCACAGATCTCCGATCAATTGTGTCCGGCGCAGTGATGTTCACCGCAGTGATCATGCCCGCAGTCGCCGTCATGGTCATGTCCGTGGTGGTCACAATGGGCATCAGGATCGTATTCGAGCGTTCCCTCCGCGAGAGCCTTAGCGGCTGTGTCTGCAGGTCCCTGCACACCGGCATAGAGTTTGATTCCGGCATCCGCGAGAGCGTTCTGTGCACCCATACCAATGCCGCCGCAAATCAGTGCTTCAACCTTTGCCGCCTGCAGAAATCCGGCGAGAGCGCCGTGACCGCTGCCGTTTGTATCAACGATCTGCTCGTTTACGATCTTTCCGTCTTCAACATCACAGAGCTTGAACTTCTCCGTGTGTCCGAAATGCTGAAAAACCTCTCCATTTTCATAAGTTACTGCGATTCTCATTGTATTACTTCCTTTCTCCATAATTTCTTGCTGGATTTCCACCGGCTCAAATTTACAACATCCCCCTGTGATCAATAGCTGTTTTCCATGAACAAGAGCATCCGCGACCTTCTTTCTCGCGCTATCATAAATTGCCGTGACTGTGGTACGGGCAATATTCATTCTGGAAGCACATGCTTCCTGAGTGAGTCCTTCATCATCTAGAAGGCGCAGCGCCTCAAACTCATCTACCGTCATCTGAACACTCTCGTCAGCTGTTATATCATCAGGTGAGAAGCTACGATAAACCGGCAGCCGCTCTATTCTACGACATCTTATAGGTCTTGGCATAAGCCCTCCTTTCTGACATATGTCAAAAACTATTATATGTGTATTTATGACATAAGTCAATAACTTGCCGTAAAAAAACGGGTCATCCCCAACTTTATATGAAGGATCGAACGAGCCCTCCGAGCCCCAAAAACGAGCCCTCGCTATTATGCCGCCGCTACCCGTATCAAAGACGTAGTGCAGTTTTCAAACAAGCGAAGAGGGACAAGCGTTTCCGTTCGTGGATCTTCCAGCACAGGACCGAACTATGGGAAAGCGTATACGCCGATATGGTTTTGGAAGCATACAAGACGGGG
>JAIKVL010000010.1 GCA_024685775.1 Clostridia bacterium
AATTCGAATCTGCGCTTTTATATTTCCGGCAGGGAATAAGGATGAGATCCTTCGACTTCGCTCAGGATGACAATTTATAAAACAAGGATGAGATCCTTCGACTTCGCTCAGGATGACAATTTATAAAACAAGGATGAGATCCTTCGGCGCGCTCGATTCTCTCGCGGCTCAGGATGACATTTTATAAAATAAGGATGAGATCCTTCGACTTCGCTCAGGATGACGAATAGAATATGACGGCGCAGGCAAATTCTCTATTGTCATTTCGAGCTTGTCGAGAAATCGCCGATTACTTGCTTTTATTGAAAGTGTAGCTTCGCGGGTGGGGGTATGCGGCGATCCTTCGGCAGGCTCAGGATGACATTGAATGGGAAAGTACGAGCAGTCATTTTCTTGTTGTCATTTCGACCGAAGCGGAGAAATCGCCGATTACTTGCTTATTAAAAGGGTGACTTCGCGGATAGGACTACAAGGCGATCCCTCGTGTGCGCTCGCTTCGTTCGCTTCTCGGGATGACGAAATATGGTGAGTGCGTCATCCTGAGTGAAACGAAGGATCCCCTAAGGCGAAGCGGCAGGGAGTCGGACCCCTAATTTTGCGATTCTATTCAGAAGTGCGTTTAATCCCTTGTTTTACGCGCATTTTTTTAAAATTCGGTATTGACAAAAGGTGTAAAACAATATATAATGACGATAGAAATTCTTTTTATGGAGGAAGAATATGTTTTACAAATTTAGAAAGAATAAGAAAGCTTTTACGCTCGTTGAGTTGATCGTCGTTATCGCGATCATCGCAATTCTCGGTACCGTCGTTGGCGTTTCCGTTACCGGATTTGTTAACAACGCAAAAAAGAAAACGGTTGATACCGCTGCGGATTCTGTCTTAACGACTTGGAATTTGTTCGTCGCAGATGGCAATACTTCCGAAAAATGGGGAACTTATTTAACGAATAATACGGATAATCTCGGATCTGTGAATATTGGTTATCCCGGAAACGGTGTTACTGCCAATACGACGGCTTCTCAGGCTTTCAGCGCGACCGGAACAATTACTGTTAAAGACAAAAATAATAAATATACCGCTACGGTCAGTATTAATAATGGTAAACCCTCGGTAACGCATGTGAGCTAATTGTTTACTTGAATAACCTTGCGCTTGGCAATCCGTATTGCCAAGCGCATTTTTTTTATGCGAATGAGATCCTTCGACACGCTCGATTCTCTCGCGGCTCAGGATGACGATGGATATTTGAAAACGTCATTCTGAACGGAGTGAAGAATCCCCTAACGCGAAGCGGATCGAAAGCGGGCGAGATTCTTGACAATCCCGTCATTTTTATATATTATATATATAACCTATAAAAATTGACCCGCCGCGGAATCATTCGGCGCGGGCAAAAAGGAGACGACAGTATGAGTAAAATTTTCTTTGATACAGATTGCGAGCTGTGGTACACGATGCTCCCCGAAATGGATTGCGAAGTTTTCAAAATGCCCTACACGATCAACGGAAAAGAGTATTTTTACGATATGGGCGAAGCAACCGATTTCGACGCTTTTTATAAAGCGGTTCGCGCGGGCGCGATGCCGATCACTTCGGCTTTGAACGCGCAGATCTACACCGATATTTTGGAACCTTACTTCAAAAAAGGCGAAGATATGCTTTATATCTCGTTTTCGAGCAAGATGAGCGGGACTTTCAATCACCTTGAAATGGCGCTTCGCGATCTTCGCGAAAAGTATCCGAAGGCGCGTTTCCGCCGCTTCGACACCAAGAGCATTTGCTGGGGGTCGGGCGTTCAAGTCTATAACGCGGTCAAATACTTCCAAGAGGGTCACACGCTGGACGAGGTCTACGATTACCTCGAACAGAACGTCAATTCCTTTACCGAGTACTTCGCGGTGGACGACCTTTTCCATTTGAAGCGCGGAGGAAGGATCAGCGCGGCAGCCGCGGCGATCGGTTCTTTGTTCTCGCTGAAACCCATTCTTTACGTAAACGAAGAGGGCGAGTTGCAAGTCGTCTCCAAAGTTACGGGGACGAACAAAGCCGTTTCTTTCCTTTTCGATAAGGTCAAGCAACTCGGAACCGATCTCGATAAATATCCGATCATCGTCTTGGACGCGGATAACAAAGAGGGCGGCGATAAGCTCGAAAATAAGCTGAAAGAAGCATTCCCGAATGCGAAAGTCGAGCGTTATCCCATCGGACCGGTCATCGGGACGCACTGCGGCCCCGGGACGATCGGCGTCATTTTCCGTTCGACTTCCCGCTGAAATGAGAAGATTTGCGGCTTTTGCGCTGATTCTTTGCGTTATCTTCGCTTTTGCCGCTTGCGCGCCCGTGGAAGAGACCGTTGCGGGATTTTCCATGGGCTCTTCTTTTTACGTCAATTATTACGGATCCTCGGAGATCGATCGAGAGGTCCGCGATTTGTTGGATTCGATCGATCGGACGTACTCCGCGACCTTTGATTTCTCGACGGTTTCGAAGATCAATTCGGCGGATGCGGGCGACGAGATCCTTTTATCCGAAGCGGAAATCGCGGTCTTTCGCCGCATTTTCGAAATCTCGGAGGAAACGGACGGCGCGTTCGATCCGTCGATCTTGCCCCTCGTCCGCGCTTGGGGCTTCGATCCGCCTTTTTCGTATAACGGAAAGACGCCCCCGAGCGAAGACGCGATCGCGGCGGCGAAGCGCGTTTCCGAACTTTCTCATTTTTATTTCAATGATAATTCCCGCTCGATCGTCAAACTCGAAAAGGATTCCGCGCTCGATTTCGGCGCGGCGATCAAAGGATATGCGGCGCAAAAGCTGGTCGAACTTTTGAAAGGGAAGGTCGATTCCGCTCTCGTAAACGTCGGCGGGACGGTCGGCGCGGTAAATGCGGATTATCCGATCGGGATTCAACCGCCGCGCGACAGCGATTTTGAGTTCGTTTTTTCGTTTACTCTAAATGACGGCGAAGTCTGCGCCACGAGCGGCGACTATGAAAATTACTACCTTTATAACGGCGCGCGCTATCATCATATCCTCGACGCCGCTACGGGTTACCCCTCGAAAAGCGGCGTGATCGCCGCTTCGGTGATTTCAAAAGACGGGCTTCTTTCGGACGCGCTTGCGACTGCCGCCGTCGTCCTCGGAAAGGAAGGCGCGCTTTCCTTATTCAAAAAGTTCGGCGTTCGCGGCGCGATCATAACCGAGGAAAAAGAAATTTACACCTTTGATCTTCCGATCAAGATCAAAGATCGTAGCTACGTTTTGCTTGCTTCGGAGAGCGAAGAATGAAGAAAAGAAAAGAGAAATACGCGCTTTTCCGCGCCCCCGATCTTTTGATCCTTTTAATCGTGTTATGCCTGATCGGCGGAACTCTTTTTTTGATTTTTTCGCCCGAAAAAGGGAGTGCGGCGGAAGTCTACGTCGAGGGTAGGAAGGTCGCGACCCTTCCTTTGAATCAAGATAAAGTCCTGTCGCTCGATCATTTGAAGATCATCGTTTCGGGTGGAAAGGTTTGGGTGGAAGAGTCGGACTGCCCGAATAAAATCTGCGAAAAAACGGGAAAAATCTCGAAAAAGGGGCAGGCGATCGTCTGCCTTCCGAATAAAGTCGCGATCCGTATTTCAGGAAAAGGCGAAGTGGAGGCGATCGTATGACGGCGAGAAAGGTTGCTTCGCTCGGCGCGCTTCTTGCGGTCGCGCTTTTGATGGGATTCGTCGAGAATATGCTCCCGCCCGTGCTTCCCGTCCTGCCGTATTGCAGGCTCGGACTCGGAAACGTCGCGATCCTTTTATGCTTAATGTGGTTCGGTCTTCCTTATGCCGCCGTGATCGGCGTTTTGAAATGCGTGATCGTCGGGCTGTTTTCGGGCGCGCCGATCGCGATCCTTTACTCCCTTGCGGGGACCGCGCTTTCCCTCGTCGGAACGTGGCTATTATTGAAACTTTCCTTAAACGGCGTTCCCGCGATCAGCGCGTTTGGCGGCGTCCTTCATAACGTGGGGCAAGTCCTCGTCGCGATTCTTTTGACGCAGACGACCGCCGTCGCCGTCTTTCTCGTCTATCTCGCGCTGTTCGGCGCGATCGCGGGCATTCTTACGGGGTTTATCGCGTATTTCGTCTATCGCGCGCTCCCGAAAGGAGATAAAAATGAGTCTTGAATCCGAAGTTTTCAAACGCAGAGTCTTCCTGCCCGATAAACTTTTATCGTTCGGTTTTTCGAAAGCGGATAGCGGCTTCACGCTCCTGCGGTCTTTTCTCGACGGTTTTACCGCTCGGCTTTTTATCTCGGACGAGGGCAAGATCGAAGGGAAGGTCTTCGACGACGCCACTTCGGAAGAGTACGCGGTCTTTCGCTTGGAGGGCGCGGAAGGCGCGTTCGTTACGTCCGTTAAAAATGCGTATTTATCCTTTTTGTCGGATATTGCCGAGAAAACGACTTTCGAGCGGCTTTATATTTCCGATCAAACAAACCGAATTTCCGAAGCGTTTTTCGATTTGTTCGGCGCGAAACCGGAGTTTATGTGGGAAAAGTTTCCTCGTTACGGCGTTTATCGTAACGCAGATACGCGAAAGTGGTTCGCGATCATTATGAATCTTTCCGCCGCAAAGGTCACTCCGGACGCGGAAGAGAGGGGACTTCTCGGAGAAATCGAAGTCGTGAATTTCAATTTGGGTGATCGCGTCGCGGAATTCGTTCAAAAGGGCGCGTTTCCTTCGTATCATATGAGTAAAAAGAACTGGGTCACCGTCGTCTTGAACGGAAGCTTGCCCGATGATCTCGTCCTCGAAATGGCGGGGATTTCCTTCGAACGCTCGAAAAGTAAGAAAAAATAAGTCTTCGCTTTTGCGGATGAGATCCTTCGACAGGCTCAGGATGACGATTGAAGAAGGCTGGGCTTCGCGGGTGGGAGCATACGGCGATCCTTCGGCGCGCTCGATTCTCTCGCGGCTCAGGATGACATTAAATGGGAAAGTACGAGCAGTCGTCTTCTGATTGTCATTTCGACCGAAGCGGAGAAATCGCCGATTACAATTCGTCATATTGAGCGGAGCGAAGCGGAGTCGAAATATCCCCTAAGGCGAAGCGGTAAGAAATAAGGGTGAGATCCTTCGGCACGCCTTGCGGCGGCTCAGGATGACGAATAGAGAGTTGCGGCGCAGACTAAATCTCTCTTGTCATTTCGAGCTTGTCGAGAAATCGCCGATTATCGGTTATTGAAAGCGGGGCTTTGCGGGTGGGAGCATACGGCGATCCTTTGGCGCACTCGATTCTCTCGCGGCTCAGGATGACATTGAATGGGAAAGTGCGAGCAGTCGTCTTCTGATTGTCATTTCGACCGAAGCGGAGAAATCGCCGATTGCCGTTCGTCATATTGAGCGGAGCGAAGCGGAGTCGAAATATCCCCTAAGGCGAAGCGGTAAGAAATAAGGGTGAGATCCTTCACTTTGTTCAGGATGACGAATGGAGAAAGCGCGGCTTTGCGGGTGGGAGCATGCGGCGATTCTTCGGCACGCCTTTCGGCGGCTCAGGATGACGGAATTGAATTGTTCGCGTCATTCTGAACGGATTGAAGAATCCCCGAATGCGAAGCGAAAAAATTTTTACCTCGGGATGACGAATTTGTAAAGGTTTGGCGATTTATTAAATATTCGGTTTGAAAGGGGCGATCGTGATATGACTTTTTGCGTTCGGATCGGCTTCGTATCCCTCGAAAATAATGTTTTCCGCGTATCTCCGCGCGCGTTGTTCGAGGATGGGATTGGACACCGTCCAAGAGAGGATGCGCGGGGTGCGCGCACGCAGGAAGACGAATTTGCGATCGTTCAGAGAAGCGACTTCGTAAGAAATAAACTCGGGTTTGATCCTGCCCGCCCAATAGATGCCCGCGTTCGCGATGACGCTGCCGAGGATCCCGAGCGGGACTTCGGGGGCGTGACGCCTGAACCACAAAAGGGCGAGAGGGCTGAACGATTGGATGCAGAAAGGACCGTTATATTCGGATAAAATTTCCCACATTCTTCCGCAAACTTTGGTGCGGACGTAGGTTTTGACTTCGATCAAAAGCCCCGTCCTTCCCGCGACGTAATCCAAGACCTCTTGAAAGGTCGGAATTTTTTCGTTTACGAAGGGGAGAGAATATTTGCAAAGCTGTTCGTAGGTCAAGTCGCGAATTTCGATGCCTTCGCCGAAAATACGGCGCAGGGTGTTGTCGTGGAAGACGACGAGCTCGCCGTCCGCGAGAATATGGACGTCGATCTCGATGTTATAGCCTTTTTGGATCGCGCGCTCATACGCCGCGAGGCTGTTTTCGATAATGGCGCCGCCGTGCAGACCGCGATGGGCGATGGGTTTTTCGAAAAGCCAGTTGTGATCTTTTACGGGTAATTTGAGTTTCGCCATTTTCTCCTCCTTTCGCGCCTCAGCGTCTGTTCCTTTTTATTATAGCATAACTTTCCGATCTGTAAATACTTTACCTAAGAAAAAAAATATTATATAATATTTTCGCCGAGTAATCGGTTTTGAATGAGTATGGATAGAGAGCATATTAGGAATTTTTGTATTATCGCGCATATCGACCACGGAAAAAGTACCCTTGCCGACCGCTTGATGGACGTCACGGGGACGGTTCCCGAGCGGGAAGCAAAAGAGCAGCTTCTCGATAATATGGAGATCGAGCGCGAAAGAGGGATCACGATCAAGCTGCAACCCGTCCGAATGTTTTATAAGCTCGACGGGGAAGAATATATGCTGAATTTGATCGACACTCCGGGACACGTCGACTTTACCTACGAAGTCTCGCGTTCTCTCGCCGCGTGCGAGGGCGCGGTCCTCGTCGTGGACGCGACGCAGGGCGTCGAAGCGCAGACTTTGACGAACGTCTATCTCGCGATCGATAACGATCTCGAAGTCATTCCCGTCATCAATAAGGTCGACCTTTCCGGCGCGGACGTCGAAGGAACGAAAAAAGAGATCGAAGATATTATCGGGATCCCCGCCGCCGACGCGCCCGCGATCAGCGCGAAGACGGGGCTGAACGTCGAAAAGGTCCTCGAAAGCATCATCTATAATCTGCCTGCCGCGCGCGGAGACGAAAGCGCGCCGTTAAAGGCTTTGATCTTCGATTCCGTTTACGATAACTACAAAGGCGCGATCAGCTTTATCCGCGTGATGGACGGTTCGGTAAAAGTCGGCGATAAGATCAAAATGTTTTCCACGGGGAAAGTTTTCGACGTCACCGAAGTCGGCGTCTTTACTCCGAAAATGCTTCCGACCGCATCTTTGAACGCGGGCGAGGTCGGCTATCTCGCGGCGAGCATCAAAAATGTTTCGGATACCGCCGTCGGCGACACGATCACGCTCGCGGAAGGGGGAACGAAAGAGCCTTTCCCGGGGTATAAGAAAGTCAAACCGGTCGTTTTCGCGGGTATTTTCCCCGCGGACGGATCGAAATATACCGAGCTCCGCGAAGCCCTTGAAAAACTGAAACTGAACGACGCTTCGCTCTTCTTCGAACCGGACGTCTCCGCCGCGCTCGGATTCGGGTTCCGTTGCGGATTTTTGGGACTTTTGCATATGGAGATCATCGAAGAAAGGCTCGAACGCGAGTTCAATATCGACCTCGTTACGACCGCGCCGAGCGTCTCCTACAAGGTCTATAAATACGGCGGCGAAGTCTTGAACGTCGATAACCCGTCGCACCTTCCGAATCCCTCCGAGATCGATTATATGGAAGAGCCGATCGTCCGCGCGAGCCTCTTTACGCCGCCCGAGTACGTCGGACCGATCATGGAGCTTTGCCAAGGGAAAAGGGGCGTCTTTATCGATATGAGTTACGTCGACACCTCGCGCGCGAAATTGATCTACGATATTCCTCTTGCGGAGATCGTCTACGAC
>JAIKVL010000011.1 GCA_024685775.1 Clostridia bacterium
GCCATACCGTGGGCGCGCCCGTTAAAGGCGCTTCCGCCGATCTCGACGACGGGTAGTTCGTTGATGACGTTCGGGATGATCAGGTTCTTATGCGAAGAATTGCAGATATGATCGTTCAATCCCGTGATCTTGTAGCCGCTCTTTGTTTGCGAGCCGACGGTAAAGGTCGTGGACTCGATCTTGAAGCAGCCCCAAGTCGTCCCGAGGTTGAAGGTAATGCCCTTTTCTTCGCAGTATTCGTCCAGTTCGCTCGCGGTCATACCGTAGACGATAAGTCTCGAATCGCAGCCGTCGAAGATATTCGTCCCGATGATCGGGTCGGAATTGACGTAGACCTCGCCGAGTTTTTGGACGTTACGGAACGCGTAGGAACCGATCGACTTGATCGTGGAAGGCAGGTTGATCGTGCGGAGGTTCGCGTTTCCTTCGAAAGCCGCGTCGCCGATCTGCGTGACCTTCTTATTCTCGATGACGGACGGGACGATCAGACTTTCAACTCGGACGGCGTCGTCCACGTATCTCTTGATCTTGATCTCGTTTCCGTTTACCGTCTCGTAGACGAAGTTTCTGAGGTCGGTAACGAGGACGTGTTCCAAACCGTTCTCCTCGCAGTATTGCGCGAGGACGCCGTCCGACGCGCCGCTCGCATTCCTGTGATAGACGACGACGGGGAGATCCCCGAAGATCTTTTCGCCGAGGTGATCGGGACTATTGAATCCAAAGTGGAAATAGACGCTTTCGAGACCGGATCCCGCAAAGGCGTACTTCCCGATGAAGTTATTCGACGTGCTGCTCGTGTCGCCCGGGAGCTTCATATATTTCAAGCCCGTGCAATTCATAAAGGCGTACGCGCCGATCTTCGTTACGTTATTCAGATTCACGGTTTCGAGAAGCGTATTATTCGCGAAAGCATAATCGCCGATCTCCGTGCATTTATCCGGAAGCGTAAACTCGGTAACGGTATTGCTGCCGAGGAAGGCGACGAGCTTCAAGTTGCTGCCGTCTTTCAAGTACAAGCCGCCGCCCGAGAACGCATAGTCGGGATCGTTCTCGTTGATCTTATAAAGGACGTAATACTCGTTCGTGGCGTCGATACCGACTTCCTGAATGCCGTTCGTGTTGAGGAGCGCGCCCGCGCCGATATCGTTTACGCACTTTCCGAAGGACGCTTTGGTGATACCCGAGCAACCTTCGAGCGCAAAGTCGTAAAGGACGCGAACGTGGCTGAGATTATCGAGATTACCGCCCGAATCGACCATCGACTGCACGGAATCGTACAGAGAGTTATCGTAGAAAGTCATCTTGCCGTCTCTGTCCTTCTCGCCCGTGATCGTGCGTCCGTCGATCTTCGCCGTAAGTTTGCCGTAATAGCCTTGAGTCGATTTCGCGTAGTTACCGAGGGAAAGCGGATGCCCGGAGAGATATCCGAACGCGCTGCTTTCGAAGAATTGGAGCGCAATGGAAGTAAGCCCGCTACGATACACCGTCTTCTTCTTAATGAAATCATTGATCACCGTCAGGTTGAACTCGATATAGAACTTACCGTTTCCGTCCGCAGGCGAAATCGTGATGCCTTGGGTAACGATCGTCTCCGTCGAAGCGCCGATCTGATACTGGTAGAACATATTCAGATTCCCACCCTGCAAAAGTCCCGCCTGCGCGAGCTGGATCAAAGTGTAGCCGCCGTAAGTCGAGAAGACTTGAGTGTTCGTTACGTTTTGGACGAGGCCCATCTGGCGGACTTCGTTCAGCGTCTTGGTCTGGTTCGCAAGGATCGTGTTCGTAACCGCGGCGTCGTAATCATCCGGCGACAAAGCGATTTGATCCGCCGAAGCGACGATCTGAGCGACTCCGTAGAACGGGATGCGGACCCATGCGGTCTCATAGTAGGGTCTGACCGCAGCGTCTATATTTTCGACCCTCGCGCAATCCTCCTCTTTCGTGATCTGGATATCGAGAGCGGAATCGTACTTGATCTCGAAATCGCCCTCCGTCTTCGCCATGACCGAGTGAATCGCGACGTTATGCGTAAAGTCGGTGCGCTTGATCTGACTCAGCGTGTAGACTCTCCACGGCGCGTCGGGCGCGTCGGGATCGTTCTTCGTAACCGTCGTCGCATAAAGGATGCGGAGTTGACCCGTCATTTGCGAGAACTTCTCATTCTGCCAGTTGATCGAGACGGTACCCGTCGTTTCATTGTACTTAAAGAATCCGGTGTTCGGGATCGCAAAGTAATTCTGATCGTTCGGATTCGTCGTGTTCAAAGACACTCTTCCTTGCGAAACGGGATTTTGTCCTTCCTCGTCCAAAGTGAAGTTTTCATACCAGAATCCGGTGACCGCACCGATCGTAAAGCGGACGTACATTTCACGCGTGTGGTGTCTATCGGAATAAAAACCTTTACCGATATGACTCGTGTAATATTGATGGATTCGGATGACGTACGTTCCCGGTTGCGTAAGTATTCCCGTCTTTAAGGGTCTGAACGTGTAGGTTCCGTCGGCGGGATTCTTGTTCCAAGAAAAGTTCGTCGTAAGCCATTGGTTGATAACCGCGTTATAGATGGAGCTGTCACCGCTGGGAGCTTGCCAAAGCGTCGTAAACGCGATGGAACTCGGATTATCGGAAACCTTTTGATGTTGGTATCCGGGCGCCGACGGGCTCAAATGATATAAGCCCAAATAGTTATACCACAACTTACTATCCTCGGTCTTATTGAAATTGGTCGTGTTGTAATAATTCGTGCCGTCGTGCTCTTCCAAGTACGTGCCGTCGTACGGGAAGGTGAAGTTCTGCCCGTGGATCTCGAACGAACCGTTATCGAGAGCGACGCCCTCGGTCTTTTGGACGTTGATCGTTTCGTTCATATAGATGACCTCACCCTCGGCGTCGAGCTTATAGGCGTTGCAGCCTGCGTCGTCAATTTCGAGGTTGGCGCAACCCGCGAAGGCGCCGTTTCCGAGCTCGACCAAAGTTTCGGTCATCGTAAAGGTCGAGATCGCGCTGTACGCAAAGGCTTTTTCACCGACTTTTCTGAGGGACTTATATTCTTGCTCGGTAAAGAGCTCGCTGAGAGACGAGCAGCCGTAGAATGCGTACTCCTCGACGGTATGCAACGAGCCGACGAGACCGACTTTCGTTACGCCGTTGGTCGCCGTGTAGAGAAGCGACGTCAAGGACGAGCAGCCGTAGAACACATAACTCGGGATATAGGAAGCCTTCGGCATCTTGACGGTGATAAGACCGCTGCATCCGTAGAAGATTCCTTCGGTCAAACTCAACACATTATTCGGAATAACGACTTCCTTCAAGCTATGGCAGTTCATAAAGGCGTAGTTCCCGATGGTACGAACCGAGGACGGCATAACGATCTTTTCGAGCGAAACGCAGTTGCGGAACGCATTCGCACCGATATAGTAAACCGATTCGGGAATGCGGATCGTGCGGAGCGAGCTGCAATTATCGAAGAGCGTCGGATTGATAACGGTGATCGATTCGGGAAGAGTGACGTCTTCGAGAGTCGTCAATCCGCTGAACAGCGAATCCGCAAGCTCGTTTACAGTGACGCCGTCGATCGCATTCGGAATATTGATCGTCTTATGGTTCGCGTTGCAGACGTGATCTTTAATGCTGTCGATGCGAATCCCGTTCTGCGTCACGGTATAGTTGAAGCAGTTGATCGAAGTGCAGGAGTTATAGCCGATGCCGCTCTCTCCGAAGTAATCGATCATATACTGCGTGGACGGACCGAACGCGCTGAAATTCCTTTCGGCGCCTTGCGAAACGCTCATCGTGTTATTGAAGATATTCTCGCCGAGCGAAGTCGCTGCGCCGAGGAAGTACGCCTCGTAGAGATTCTTACAACCGCTGAACGCGAGTTTTTCGACGACTTGCAAGCTGGACGGGAAGATCAGGTTCGTCAAATTCACGCAGTTCGAGAACGCGAGTTCGGAGATCTTCGACAAACCTTCGGGGAAGACGACGGAGGACATAAGCCTTCCGTCGAACGCGCCCTTGCCGATCGTGGAGACGCGGCGACCGTTGATAAATTGCGGAATGACGAGCGTGCTTCCGACCGGAGTCTGGAATCCGCCCGCAGCCACGGCTTTGATGCCTTTTATGACGACGGTATTGTCTTCATCCTCCAAGTACTCGTAATCGAAGCCGGTCACCTTATTCGCCGCGACGACGTTGATGTTCGTCCCGACCAACGTCGTGTAGACCACGGACGAAGAGGACGGCGCGTAGACGACGAGGTTCTTATTCAGACCGCTGAACGCGGAAGAGCTCAAAGAGTAGACGTCTTCGAGGAAAGTAATGGAAAGCAGGTTCGCCGCGCCACTGAAAGCGGAATTCGAGATGTATCTCGCGTTACGGTTGACGTTCGCGGAGATGTCGCTTCTCGCGCACATATAGGCGTAAAGCGTCTTGAAGTCCGCGCTGTACAACGCGCCGTTATCGAGGGCGAAGTACTGGCTCGACTTGGTCTCGACGAAGGCGCCGCTTTCATCATAGTAGTAGAACGAAATATCGTTCAGCTTCTTCATTCCGACGAACGCGTTTTCGCTGATGCTCTTCACGGTGTACGGAATATAGAGCTTAACGACGGTCTTATTCCCGGTAAAGCTCGCGCCGGAGATCGAAGTTACGGTCTTTCCGTCGATCTTTTCGGGGATCACGATGCGGTTATGGCAATTCGGGCAAACGTGAGAAGCCAAGCCCGCAATACGGATCTCGTTTCCGTTAAAGACCGAGTACCTCAAACAGACGATCTCATCCAACCCCGCGACGACGAGTCCGCGCGTAAGCAACGACTCTCTGATCTCGGTCAGATTATCGGAGAGATAGACGGTCATGGAATCGTCCGCGCGCTCTTCGAAGCAGTCCTCCGAGAGGGAGACCTCTTCGGAAGTCAGGAAGACCTCGGTCAAGGATTCGCAGGAATAGAACGCTTTGCTTCCGATATAGGACACGTTCTCGCCGATGAGGATGCTCGTCAGGTTCTTACAACCCGCAAACGCCGCCACGCCGACTTTCGTTACCGTCTGCGGAACGACGATGGTCAGGACGTCTTGGTTATGCGCGAACGCTCTGTCGCCGATCGCGGTCACGCGAAGCCCGTTGATATACATCGGGACGACGACGTCGCCGTGATACTCGCAAACGTGCGATTGCAGACCCGTGACTTTGATCTCGCCCGCGACCATTCCTTCGGTCGTGGTCGTAAAGCAGGTGCTCGGGGTCAGGTTGCGGAAAGAGACGCCGCACTCGGTGCAGAAGAGTTCGAGCGCGCCTTCGGAGAGACCGCTGACGACGAGATTCGGAAGCGTGTTGCCGAACGCGCCGTCATCCACCGACGAGATCGCGCCGTAGACTTGGACGTCGATGAGCTGTTTCGCGCCGTAGAAAGCATTCGTGGAGATGCTGGAAACGCTCTGCGGAAGCGTGATGCTCTTCAAATGCGCCGCGCCGCTGAACGCGCTGTTTCCGACGACAACCACGCCCGAAGACACCGTGTAACTTTCCGCTTTCGTTCCCGCGGGATACGCGACGAGGTTGGTCTTGCTCTTATTATAGAGGATTCCGTTCTCCGCAAGATAACGGATGTTCTCTTCTTGGACGGTAAATTGGACCAAGTGGCTCGCGCCGCTGAACGCGCCCGTTCCGATCGAGAGGACGGATTTTCCGATCTCGATCTTTTCGACGGCGGATTCGAAGAGCGCGCCGGAAGCGATCTGCTTCGTATCCTCGTTGATCACGATCTCTTTCCCCGCGAGGGAATCGACGATCGCATAAAGGGTCTTAAAATCTTTGGAATAGACGAGTCCGTTCTCGACCGTCAAATACGGATTCTCATCGACGATCGTAAAGCTCGTCAGCGCGGTGCAGCCGTTGAAGGTTCCCGTCCCGATGCTCGAAACGTATTGCGAGATCGAGATCGATTTCAGATTCTTTCTGCCTTCGAACGCTCCGCTCTTGATCGCCATGACTTTCTTTCCGAGCATCAAAGGCGCGATCGTGATATCCGTGTGACCGTAGGGGCACTTATGGTTCTTTACTCCGTCGATGCGGACGTAAGACTCACCGAGCGCATTCATCAAAGTGGAAGTCAGGAAGCAGGTGTACGGCGTCCCGGTATTGAAGTTGATGGAACGCTCGTTTGCATACTTCGCGATTTCGTCGTTCGATTTCTCGGAATAGAGGATCAAAGTGGACTTCGCGGCGAGGAAGACTTTCTTTCCGCCGAAAGTCACGTCCGAAGTCTTGAAGACGACTTCATCCAAGGAAGCGCAGGACGCAAACGCGCTGTCGCCGATCGACTTCACGCTGTACGGGATCGCCATATACGCAAGCGAAGTACACGCTTCGAACGCGCTCTCGCCGATCTTCGAGATCGAAGTCGGGATGATGATCGACACGACTTTTTCGTTTCCTCTGAACGCGGAAGGCGCGATCTCGGTAACTTTTACGCCGTTGATAAACATCGGAATAACGACGTTGACGTGATCGCCGGAGCAACCTTCGTGACCCGAAGCGTTCAGCTTCGTGATGGAGATGCTGTCGATCGTCTCGTATTCATAGTCGAAGCAGGTCGCATCGTTCCACGAAACGTAAATAATGTTATGCCTCGTGCAGTAGCTTTCGAGGTACTGCCCTTTCGGCCCGAAGAGTTGCAACCCGATCATAAAGTTATCGAAAGCGGATTCGGCGATATAGCCGTGTTCGACTTCGGTCTCCATATCGGTGCAGAAATAGATCTCTTCGAGGTCTTCCATATTCTTGAACGCGCGATCGCCGACGCGATAAACGTGATACGGCACGGTCAGGAAGCGGATCGTTTGGACGCCTTCAAAGGCGCGATCCAAGACGATCTGGACGTCCTCTTTGCTCTCGAACACGTTGGTCGCGAACGCGTTGAACATCGTGTGGAGGACGGTTCCTGTCTCACCGTACAATGCGCCGTCCTTCAAGTAATAATAACCGTTATTGACGAGTTCGAACGTTTTAAGAGCGTTCAAATAGACGAACGCGCCTTTGCCGATCTCGTTTACGGTCGAAGAGATCGTAATGCTCGTCAGCATCGCGGAATTCTCGAACGCGCTCTCGCCGATCACTTCGGGTTCTTCGAGAATCAGGACGGAGGTCAAAGCGGAATCTTTGAACGCGTTGTCCGCGATTCCGTAGACCTTCGTGTTGTTAATGAAGCTCGGCACGGTCAAAGTGCTGTGGTTGCCCTTCTTGACGAGCGCGCCGCCGATGTAATCCATCGTCGTCTCCTGCGCACACGCTTCTTCCTCGGCAAAGCCTTCGATGACGTAACCGTTCTCGGTCAAGTTGAGTTTCAGGCAATCCTTCGGAGTGTACATCACGAGAGTAACGACGTTCGTCATTTCCGCCGGATGGTTGACGTAGCTCGTCGCGGGAGCGTAGACGGTCACCGTCCTTTCCTTGAACATCTCGCCGAAGATGTCTTTGACTGCTTCGACCGTTACTTCAAACGAAGTCTTGATCGCTTCGTTCTCCGCAAGGATAAGAGTGATCGTGTACTTACCGGAGAGGTACTTATTGTACTGCGAAGCGTCTACGATGTAATCGGTGCTTTCGAGAAGGACTCTGCCGCCGTCCGAATAGGTCGCGTAGACGGTCAAACCTTCCGCGCGGAAATCGTCGCCCCACTTGAAGCTGTTCGTTCCGACGAAGACTTCGCGGGAAGTGGTTTCACGGCTGTAATAGACGAGTTCGGGATCGTAGACCTCGTTATAGATCTTATAATCGTTTCCGACCTTGACGTAAAGCGTGCCTTGGACGTAATTCTCCTCGGTGACGTCGGTCAGCTCTGTGTAGACGTGCGTGTAAAGCGCGGTCGTGGCAAGAAGCCCATTCAGGACGGCTTTATCCGCCGGCACTTTCTGGCAAGCGATGATATCTTCTTCTTTGACTTCGACGCCCGCGGGTTCTTTCGCGTCCACGCCGATCGAGATGCGGTTCTCGAAGAAAATCTCTTCGAGCGCTTGCATATTCGCAAACGCGCAAGCTCCGATCTCGGACGCAGTCGAGATCTCGTCATTCGCACCGAGGTATTCGGGGATGCGAATATATTCGAGTCTATCGTTTCCTTCAAACGCGTAGGACTCGATCGCGGTCACGCCCTGCGGGACGACGAACACGCCCGTTCCCGCGTTGCCGCCACCCGTCGCGAGATAGGTGTGGAGCAAGGTCATATCGTAAGAATACAGCGTAAAGTTATCGAAACGGAAGCTCGTGTTGCCCGAAGCGATAATGATCTCGTTCAGCCATTCGCAATCCGCAAACGCGCCCTCGCCGATCTCTGTGACTTCGGAAGTCAAGCGGATCTTCGTCAGGTGTTTGGAGCCCGCGAATGCGCCCGCCGCCACGCGCTTGACGCTGTCCGGCAGGAGGAAATCGGTAAAGTTCGCGCCGATCGCGGTCGGAGCGTTCAGCGGGAGATACGCCATAAGCGTCTTCTTATCGCTCGTGTAGACGATACCCGCGGCGTAACTGTTTTCATTCGCGACGACGATATAATTCGCGTTATCGTTGACGTAGATATTCTCGATATTGTATGCGCCCTTGATGAATCCTTCTTCGATGAGGTCGATCGAGTAAAGGAGGGTCAGCATCTTGATCTCGACGCGGTTCTTAAAGGCGTCTTTGCCGATCGTGCGGATATCGTAACGAACGCCGTCCTTGACGAGATACGGAGCGACGACGATCTCTTGATAACCGTAGCCGTAATCGAACGCGGGTTCCGCGCTCATCGCGACGATCTTCGCGACGCCTCTCTTCTCGCTCGTCTTCGTAAGTTCGTACTCGAAGGCGTCGTCTTCCGTCCAAGCGACGTAGCGGACGCGGGTCGTCGCATCGTCACCCTCGTAGTAATTATCGATGAAGTACATTTGAACGGTGCTGTACTTCTCTTCGGGGATATTGCTCGCCCTGTCTTTTCCGCCCGGACCGTAGACGGTGATCTTACGGTCGACTTCGATCTCGTCGATCTTGCCCATGATCCAGTTGCCCATCGCGTTCTTGGTCGGAGAGCTCTCGAAGTAGACGTAGGTCAGGTTCTTCATATCCTTGAAGGCGTAGTCGCCGATCGAGATGATCGTGTCGGGCAAGCGGACGCGCGAAGTCACCGTTCCTTCAAAGGCGCGCGCGCCGATATGGGTCATATCGTTGCCGCCCATAACGTTGACGTTTTCGAGGACGACCGCATCCTTCTTGTTGGAATAGAGATAGGTGTGGAGGAGGGAGCGATCTTTGTTGAAGAGCGCGCCGAGGGTCAGATCGAATTCGTACTGCTCGTTATCGTTATCGACCAAGATATCGCGGAGCGCGGTCGCGACGGAGAATGCGCCTTCTCCGATCTCGGTCAACGTCCTCGAAACGCCGACGACTTGGACGAAGTCGTTTCCGTACATCGCGCCCGGGAGAAGTTTTTCGACGCCGCGGAAAGTGATCGTCGAGGTTTCGAGATCGACGACGGTGTCTTTGACTTCCTTATAGGAGACGACGATCTCGGTTTGGTTCGGATTCGCGGGCTGCTGATTCTCGGTGCCCTCGCTTCCTTCACTTCCTTCACTTCCTTCGCTGCTTTCGCCGCTTTCATTACCTTCGCCTTCGCTTCCTTCGCCGCCTTGGCTCGGGTCGAGCGCAGGATCGATGCTCGGTCCGGGGATCGGCGAGGGAATCGGATTGCCTCCGCTCTGTTCGCCGCTCTGTTCGCCGCTCTGGGTCTCGCCTTGGTTGCCGCCTTGGCTTCCGCCGTTATTGACGGGGACTTCGGTTTCGACCCTTTCGAGTTCGACGTTACCGAAGTTTACGTTCTTGAATTTGTTCGACGCGAGATAGGTGTGGACGACCGTCTTCGCCGCGTTGGAATACAGGACGCCGTTCTCGAAGACGTAAGGCGTCGTGTTGCCGTTGATCGGGCTCGCGAGAAGCTCGATCTCGGTCAGGTTATCCATATCCGCAAACGCGCCGATACCGATGATCTGCATCGCGCCGGTCACGCTGATCTTCGAAGCCGAAGAACCGAGCAACGCATATTGCCCGAGTTCCGCGACGGACGCGCCCTTATAGAAGAGCGGCAAGACCAAAGTGTCGTGACCGCCCGAGGGGCAAGGCGCCGTCAGGTGATCGTTGATACCCGTGATCATATAACCGTCCGCATTCTTTTCGAAGGTGAAGCAGTCTTTATAGGTATAGCGCAAGACTTCGAATCCGAGGATCTCTTTGGCGTACACCGCAAGACCTTCCGCATCGCTTCCGATCGGCAAGCAGATCTTGAAGGACGCGGCGTTACGAATGTTCGTAAACGCAGTCGGGCTGAACGTCTTGATATAGGTCTCGAAATAGACGAGCGTCAGATTGACCGCGCTGTCGAAGGCGCCGTCTCTGACCGCGGAGACGTCATAGCTCGATCCGATGATCGCATAAGCGGCTTTCGCGCCCGCGGGATACGCGACGAGCGAGGCTTCCGACGGCTTTCCGGTCTCGGAATCGGTCGCGAGGATCTCAAAGAGCATTCCGATCGCGCTCGAATCGGGCGAAGAAGAGGAGACGAAAGCGATATTCTCGGGATCGACGTAAATGTTTTGCAACTGCAAGCATTGCTCGAACGCCCTGTCGCCGATGATCACGACGTCTTTACCGATCGTGATCGCGCGGAGCGATTCGCTTCCGTAGAACGCGCCCGTTCCGATTTCGGTGATGCCTTCGGGAACGGTATAAGCCACCGCGGTATTCTTCGCAGTGTAGACGATGATCTTCACCCTCTCGGATTGATCGTTCTTTCCGAAGAGGACGCCGTCTTCAAAGGTGAAGTACGGATTTTGCTCGCTGACGACGATCTCCGTCAATCTCGTGCATCCGCTGATCGCGCCGTTACCGATCGTGCGGACGCTGTCCGGCAAGGTCATACGGATGATCTCTTTATTGTTTTGGAGCGCGCCGTCGCCGATCTTAACGACCGTATACGAATTCACGCCGGAGTAAACTTCGCTCGGAATCACGAGATCGTTGTGGCAATTGATACAGACGTGATCTTTGATCCCGATGATCGTGGCTTCGTTATTCATAAGATCGTAAGAATACTCGAAGCAGTTCTTGTCGTCGTCGAGCGAATCGAGGTAGACGACGTTGATATTGACTTCGCCCGTGCGGATCAACGCGCGGAAGTATTCGTCGAGCGTAGTGCAATCGCTCGTGAAGTAGACGTTCAAAGGCTCGGGCTCGTTAAACGTCGCGAAAGTCCCGTTTACGAGTTCGAGATCCGCGGTAAAGTAGACTTCGCGGAGCGCCTTCGCGCTATGGAAAGCGTCGGGATCGATATGATTGACGTTCTTTCCGATGACGATGCTTTGCAACGCGCTGTTCAGGAAGGCTTCCGATCCGATCTTCGTAACGGAATTACCCGTGCGAACGCCCGTAAACAGATAGTAGTACTCTTGGTCGACTCGGTACTCTTCCGCAAGCGTGTAGTGAGCGCCGCTCGCGTCGTAGGTCCTCGCGTAGAACTTGCCGGGGACGAAGCTTTGCTCGGAAAGGATCGCGAGCTTATAGCCCTCTTCGTAGGATTCTTCCGCGAAGGCGCCCTCTTTGATGCCGACGACTTCGTGACCGCCGATATAGAGCGGGATATTGATGACCGGGTGGACGTGATAATTACCGCAGGAAAGACCCGTCACGACGACGCCGCCTTCGACTTCCTCGGTCGCGAGACACTTCGTGATGTCCGCATAGAATTCCAAACCGGCGTAGATCGCCGCTTTTTCGAGGTTATAGCTGCCTTCGGGCGCGTAGATGGTCGCGGAGATATTTCCGACGTCACCGAAGATCTTCTCTCCGACTTCGACGTCGGACGTAAAGCGGATCTGCTCCAAAGAGGTCGCTTTCTTGAACGCCGCCTCGGAGACGGTGCGAACGGTCTCGGGGACTTCGTAGCTCTTTTCCTTATTGGTATAGAGATAAATATAGAGGTTGGTCTTATCCTTATTAAAGAGGACGCCCGCGTTGAACACGAAGTTCGGGTTCTGCTCGGAGACCGCGATCCTTTCGAGTTTGTCGCATCCGCGGAACGCGTCGGAAGCGATGGTCTCGACGGTGTCGTTCAAATAGAGGATCTCGACGTTGACCGCGCCGTCAAACGCGCCGTCCATGATCTCCACGACTCCGTCCGGAACGGTGTAGATCACGTCGGACGAGAGGCAGATGAACATCTTCTTGCCGTCCATGCTGAGGAGCGCGCCGTCCGTGTACTTATACGCGGGATTCTCTGTCGCGACGAAGACTTCTTTCAGCCCGGTGCAGCCGTAGAACGCGGCGGTTTCGATGTTCGTGATCGTGGCGGGGATGCTCAAAGAATAGATCTCGGTATGATTCGCGAACGCGCCCGTCGCAATGCCGACGACTTTCAAGCCGAGCATATAGTCGGGGATATCGACGTTCGTGTGACCGGTCGCGCAATAGTGATCTTTCAAACCGGTGATAATAAGGTTTCCTTCGACGTCTTTCGCATACTTAAAGCAAGTCGGCATCGTGCTGGCGTTGTAGGAAACGTTTTGATAGGTCAAAATATTCTTTTCGAGATTGCCGTCGGAAGGACCGAACGCATTGACGTGCTTATCGGTCGGGTACAGGATACGCGTTCCGATGGTCTCCAATTCGCCCTTGAAGTAAATCTCGGTCAAGTTGTCGCAAAGGAGGAACGCGAAGGATCCGATCGTCTTAACGGAAGACGGGATCGTAATGCTCGCGATCGAGGGCATATACGCGAACGCGCTGACGCCGATCTCCTCGACGTTCTCGCCGATAACGATGTTCTTCACGTTCTCGTAATACGAGTGATTCGCGCTGTTGTAGAAGCAGGAATCACCGAGTTTCACGATGCGCAAACCGTTGATCTGATACGGGATGACGACGGTTTCTTCCGTTACGCCGAGATACTTCGAAATGTAAGCGGTGTTTTGATCGATCGGCACGAAGTCGAACAAAGCGTCGTCCGTCCAAGGAACGAAGGTGATGTTGTTCGCGGCGCAGTACGCCTGAACGTTACTGCCCGACGGACCGTAGACGACGAGTTCTTCGTTCTGATCGTGAGAATCGAACGCGCCCTGCCCGATCGAGCTGCCCAGCGGAACGTCGTGATTGAAGTAGACCGAAGTCAGGCTCTTACAACCCTTGAACGCATTCGCGCCGATGTTTTGGATGCCTTCGGGGATGACGATCGAGGTCAACTTGATCGCGTTTTGGAACGCGCTGCGGCCGATCGTAAAGGTGTTTTTCGCAAACTTGACGGAGGTCAAGCCGGACGCGCCGTAGAAGGCTTTCGCTTCGATAATGAAGTCGGACGTGCCGTCTTCGAAGGTAACGCTGTAAATCTTCGTTTGCGCTTCGAACGCGGATTGCTTTACGCCGACGACGTCGCACTCTTCCTCGCTGCCGTCCTCGTGGATCTTGACGTGCTTCGCGGGGATGTTTACGAAGTTATGGCTGTTATTGCAGATATGCTGCGACTGACCGGTGACCATTTCGGTTCCCGCCGCCGCGCCGTCCGCGTATTCGATGCAATCGCCGTCGTTGCTCATCGCCGTCTTATAGCCGCGAGTGGAGTTATTGACTGCGTTGAAGAAGTCCGCCGCGGATTCGTCGAAATAGAAGGTAAGCGTTTTGAGTTCGACGCCTTCGAATGCGTCGAGCGCGATATTCGCGAGATCCATATATCCGCCGAAGTAGACGCTGACAAGAGAGTTACAATTCTTGAACGCCTTCGACGCGATCGCCTGAACGGTCGCGGGGATATAGATGCTCGTCAAGCGGTTGATCTTGCCGCCCGTCTCCTCGCTGAACGCTTCTTCGCCGATCGTAACGACGCGCGCGCCGTTGATATAGGGCGGGATCGAGATGTAAAGGTTCTCCTCTTCCGATCCTGCGGGGAAGCGGACGCCGGTTTTAAGCCCCGTTACGGTGACTTCCGCCGAATTGCCGCTCGTCTCGAAGCTCGAAGCGGAATAGCAGTTATTGAACTTAATGCCGTTATTGACCGCATACAAACCGAGGTTCTCGCCGTTCGGGCTGTACACGATGAGTTTCGAACAGCCGGTGAAGACTTCTCTTCCGAGCGCCGTTACGTCTTTTTCGACGTACAGCGAGGTCAACCCGACGTTTCCATAGAATGCGTAGTTACCGACGCTCTGCAAGCTGCCTTGGATGGTGACGCTGACGAGTCTGTTCGCGCCGTAGAAGGCGTTCGCTTCGATGACGGTAACGGTATCGGGGATGACGACCCTTTCGAGCGCGGTGTTGCCGTAGAACGCGCTGTCGCCGATAATCTTAACGCCCGGATTGATCGTGTAATACTCTTGCTCGTTATAGCTGAGGTAAGTGATAAGCGTCGTTCCGCTCTTATTGTAAAGCGCGACGTTATCGGTGCTGAAATAGCGGTTCCCTTCCGGGATGACGATCTCGGTGAGATTCGTGCAACCGTTGAACGCGTCGGCGGAGATCGAAGAAACGCGACTGCCGATCGTGATCATACGGAGATTTTCCGCTCCGGCAAACGCGCCCGCGGCGATCTTGGTAACGGATTCGGGAACGACGTAATTTTCCGCAGGAGAAGCGGCGAAGTAGCTGATAAGCGTGTCGCCCGAACCGTTGAAGATGACGATGGATTGCATCACGCTATTGATCTCATCGGTGACGATCTTATAGAAAGCGTTGTTTTCCGCCGTCACGCGAGCGAGATTCGAGCAACCGCTGAACGCGGAATTACCGATTCTTCTGACGGAAGCGGGAATCGTGATCGAGACGATCTCGCGGTTATTGAGGAACGCGTTATCCGCGATCTCGGTGACGGGGAGACCATCGATCATATCGGGGATCACGATATCCGAGTGACCGTACGCGCAGACGTGCGACTTCAAGCCGACGATGCGGATTTGATTGCCCGCGGCGTTCTTGGTGTAGACGAAGCAGCTCGTGCGCGTGCTCACGTTATAAGGATATGCGTTTTGATCGCAGTAGGTCTTGACGTTGCAATCACTGTTCGGTCCGTAAACTTCGACGGGCGTTCCTTCGAAGATCAAAACGCCGATCGTAGTCACGTCTCCTTCGAAGGTCGCGGATGCGAGCGCGGTGCTCTTCTTGAAGGCGTTATCGCCGATCTCTTGGACGGATTGCGGAATGACGATCTGTTTGAGCGCGCTGCACTCGCTGAACGCGCTTGCGCCGATCTTGGTCAAAGCCGCGGAAAGCGTTACTTCTTCGAGTTTCAAGCAGTGCTCGAACGCTCTTGGCAAGATCTCCGTCACGGTATCGGGAAGGACGAGCTTGGTGATATTGCTGTTTCCGAAACCGCCGATCTTGCGGACGATCGCCTGTTCGCCTTGATATTCGCTGATCGTGGCGTAATACGCTCTCGGGATATATGCGGGAACGATCAGCTCGATCTCCTCGTTCGGATCGAAGATGGAGGTCAGATCGGTATCGAAGATATAGTAGGTGGTGCCCGGGAGATAATCCACTGCGACGGAGAAGGCAAATCTGTCTCTGTCCGCGACGTAGAAAGTAACGTTCTCGTTGCCGAGATATGTATTCGAGTTGAATTCGTTCTCGCTGATCACCGCCTCGCGGAAGATGCCCTTGGTAAAGCCGCTGATCGTCGCGTTGCCGTTCTTATCGACGTTGGAGACGTAAGCGGAACCGTTTAAGGTCGTCAGATTCAAATAGGAGATCGCGGTATGCGGGACGAAGGTAATATGATAGGTCTCGCAGTAATTCTTCAAGATGCTCTCGCCCTGATCGTTGATCGGACCGTAGATAATGACGCTTTCATTTCCGATAAAGAGCGTCTCGAAGACGATCTCGGAGACGCCGACCGGAAGAACGTCTTGCATAAAGTAGACGTACTTCAAAGCGGTCGAATGCGCGAACGCGTTATCAAAGATCGTGATGACGGAAGGCGCGATGACCTTATTCGTCAAGTTGGTATTGTACGCGAAAGCGTAGGAGCCGATCTCGGTCACGCTTTCGTCGATCACATAGCTGAGCGCCGCGTTGGACGCGAGGTAGGTGTGAAGGATCGTAAACACGCCGGGCTGGCTCGCCTGCAAAATGACGCCTTTATCCATTTTATAATATTCGTTCTCTTCGATCGTCAGATCGGTGAGAGAGACGCAATCCGCAAAGGCGCCCTTCCCGATCTCGGTAATGCTGTCCGGAATGCGGAAGGAGACGAGTTTGCTGTCGTGGAAAAAGGCGAATTCGCCGATGGATTTGAGATACGACGCCTGCATCTTGACCGTTCCGAGAGAAGTACAGGAATCGAACGCGTGCTCGCCGATCGTTTCGAGACCGGAGGGCAAATTGATCTCGGTCAAATTCACGCAGCCGCTGAACGCGTAATTACCGATCTCCTTGACGCTGGACGGAAGAACCATCGTCTTGATGACGGTTTGATTCTGGAAGGCGAACGAATCGATACCGACGATGTGATACTTCTTTCCGTTATTCGTAACGGTATCGAGGATAACGATGTTTTCGTGACCGCCGCAAGTGTTGTGGTTTTTGAGTCCGGTCAGATAGATATCCGCTTCCACGTCGCCGTGGGAAGTATTCTCGATCTCGCGGAATTCGAAGCAGGACGCGTCGGTATAGACGACGAGACTGATCGTCCTCGTAAAGCCTTCGACCAAACCCTCGAATTCCTCGGAGGGCGTAAATTTAATGCGATAGATCGTCGTCGCGGTCGTAACTTCCGCGCTCGCGTTCTCCCATTCGAAGACGCCGGGGATCGGAATATACTTTCTCGTAAAGTAGAACTTATTCGCGGCGTACACCGTCGAACGGACGTATTCGCCTACGTAGTTGACTTCGTAATACGCGCCGCTCAGAAGTTGCGTTTGCGAAGAAACGATCGCGGGTTCGTACTCGCTGAAATAATTATAGACGTAGACGTCGATGCCTTCGCTATTCAGGTTGACTTCGGAAAGTTTGGTTCCCGAGATGACGCTGTCCGCCGTCGGGAGCGCGCTTGCGCCGACGAGTTCGGAGCCGCTCGCCTTTTCGACGTTCACGCGGAACCAGAAATATTTGCTTTCGTATTGGATGTCGGACGGAGTAAAGAGCGCTTTATAGTAGTAATAATCGCCGTTCTTATAGACGTTGCCCGAAGCGCTGATGCCCATCTCGCTGAAATCCGTCGTCCTCGGATCGGCGGGATAAATATTGCCGTCTACCCAAGAGAAAAGACCCTTCAAAGCGACTCGGGTATCCGCCGCGAGGACTTTGAATTCATCGGTCGTCGGAAGTTTGACATCTTTAAGTTTGGTGCCGAATTTAACGGTTTGGATCGCGCCGTAATTCGTGTCCGCGACTTCGGGAACGACCGCCTTTTTGATGACTTTGACGGAGATCTCGATGACCTCGTCCGAAAGGATCAACGCAAGTTCATCCGTGAGGAGGACGGTCACGCCGCAGGAGAAGGTATCGGTGAGACCGGGGAGCACGGTAAAGTTCTCCTCCGAGACGATCTCTTCGGGCTTCTCCCAGTCGAGGGTGATCCCCTCTTCCGGGATATCGATCTCTTCATCGCCGTATTTATAATAGGCTCTCGTGTATTTCAGGAAAGAAGCGCCGAGCTCGGATCCGTAATCGATCGAAGAAGCGTTGAGCCCCTCGAAAAGGATCTCCGCGCGATTGACGACGAGATCGATCTCGACGTCGGTATCTTCGAACTCGACGTCCACCTGACCGGTCGGGGTCAAAGGATGGTAAACGGCGACGTACTTATTCAATCCGACTTGCGGGATCATTTCTCCGTCTTTCCATTCGAAAGTTCCGTAATTGGAATTTTCCGCGTTGCCGCCCGTCAAAGTACTCGCAGAGAGTCGCTGACCGAAGCGGATGTCGCTCGCCTTCGGCAGACGGGTTTCGTCAAAGGTAACGGAGACGGGGCGAACGTCCAACGTGATCGTGTCGGTAACGGTGTTGACGTCGTTCTTATTTTGGGGTTCGAAGACGTACGAATAAACGGTTTGCGCGACTTTCGCGGTCAAATTCGAAGTGTATTGCGTAACGCCGTCGTTATCGATATAGCCCCAGAGGTATTTTCCGGCGACCGTCGTTCCGGAACCGATGACGTAGCCGTAACGGCGATTCACGGAAGTCGAGGGAGCCGCGACCAAACCGATTCTGGAAAGGGGCGTTCCGCTCTTGATGATGCCGCCCGAAACTTTGACGACGGGTTTATTCAGGTTGCGCTCGGTCTCATCCGCGCCGTAAAGCACAGGAGTCGCTTTAAGGACGGTGACGGGGAGTTTCGCTTCGGGGCCGACCGCCGCGGAGAGGTTGACCTTCTTATAGTTGTTGTAGTAGCTGCTCGAATCGGACGACGCGCCGGCAGGAGTAAAGACGACGTCGTAGGACGGAGTGGAAGTGGAAAGCGTTTGCCCGGAGACCCAGGAGAAAGTTCCGGGAACGTTCGCGTATTCCGAATAAATCGAATTGTCGAGAGTCGTGACCGAGAGCATCTCGGGCGTCAAGGTCGAACCGTACATCAAGCGCAATTCCGTCGGCGCTCTTTCGGGATAGTTCGGGACGACCTCCGGCCACTTTTTAACGACCGTATCCGCTTTTGTGATCGTCAGCGTCGCGGTAGCGCTCGCGGTGACGTACCCTTTTTTCGAGAACGTGACCGTTGCCTCGTACACGCCGGCGTTGATCGCCTCGGTCAGGGTTTCGCCCTTATCGCTTAGGAACGAAACCTTCCACCCGGACTGCTCGCCGAGCGAATTCGTGACCTCGACGGTGTGCGGCGTCCCGTCGTAAGCGACGGTGACGTCGAGCGCAGTGAGCTCCATCGTCTTTTTCGAGCAAGACGCAAAGACGAGGACGCTCGCCAAGACGACGAGGATCAAAAGGATCAAAACGGATAATTTTTTCTTGTTCATAACAGCCTCCTGTAACTGTTTGTCGGGCGAAACGCTTGCTTTATGCGTGTGCGCGCGATTTCACTTACCGTTATAGTACCATTTACAGCGGTTTTTGCGCAATGCACGCGCCGAATTCTTACTTATAAAATAATTGGGATTAAAATTTCTTAACATAAAATTATTGCATTCTTAATCTTATATCGATATATTCGCTTTACGTTTTTCGCCCTACGATCAAAAAGCCGAAAAATACGCCACCCTACTTTTTCCTTCGCGGGGCAAAAAGCACCGCCTGCGAATAAAAAAAAGCGCGCTGAACGCGGCGCGCTTCAAGAAAAAGAAAAGCGCGGAATTTTCCGCGCTTTTCGAGATTATTAATTAGGCTTTCGGCTTCTCCTCGGAAGAAGATTCTTCGATCGCTTTCCGCTTGTCCGCGGCTTTGAGTTTTCTGGTTTTTACCACGCCTTTTTTGACGCGCGCGACCTTTTCTTTTCCGTAGACGATGCGCTCGTTCGGCGGAACTACGCCCGACAGCAAACTCTCCATATAATGGACGGTGGCTTTCAAAACCTTTTTCGAGCTGTGCAACTTCAAATTCAGATACCAGCAATGGAAATCCGCCTTTTTCGCGGAATAGTAATGGACGTACGGAACGCGGTTCTTTTTCAGCGTGTCGATCATCATTTGCCCTTGCCCGAGGCAGAAGACGTCGCCGATCGTATCGCAAATAAAAGCGGGCGGGAAATTCGGTCCGATCCAATCGAGGACGTTTATATAATCTTTATAAACGTAATTATCGAAGGATTCTTGCTTACGCGTGTTGAATCCGAAGACCTTATTTCCGACCAAGTGCGCGAAATCGAAAGGCACGTCTTTATTCGTTAAAGCGGTAACGACGTCGTACGGACCGCAGAACAAAAGCGCGGCTTTGAACTTGATATCGGGTTTTACGCAGCCGAGCGCGTCCGCAAGCTTTTCGTTTTGAACGACCGCGATCGAATGCGCCGCAATCTGCGCGCCCGCGCTGTCGCCCATTATATACAGGTTATCCAAATCGATGTCGTACTCTTCGCCGTGCTCGACGATCCATTGAAGCGCCTTTACGCTATCCCGCAAATATTGAGGGAAAGGGTCTTTTTCGCATAGGTGGTAGCTGATGTTTACGACGCAAACGTCGAGCTTATCGACGAAATATCCGGCGATCCCGGTTCGATACTCTCTTCCGCCGCCCATAAAGCCGCCGCCGTGCACGTTGATCACGGTCGGAAGCTTTACGCCGACTTTATCCTCGTGGCGGTAAATATCGAGCGCGCAAATATTCGGATACTCGGGATCGTAGACGATATTCTTTTCAACGTGAATATTCTTGAACTTATGATAATTCTGCGTAAAATTAAAAAGTACGTCGATCGTTTTGAAAACAACGCGTTGAAAAGACGCCATAATTCCCTCCGAAACAAGTTATTAAATATATTATATCACTCAAAACAGCTTATTTCAAGGGGCAAAAACAAGAAAAAAGGACGTTTTTGCCGCATTTACGGCATAGCGAACGATCGAAAAATTCCGAGCGCCGACGCACGGCGTTCGGAGCAAATGCGGTTTTCTTCTTTTATTCGGATTTTTCCAAATAATCGACGATGTCGGAGATCTTTCTGACAGCCATCGCGACTTCGTCCGGGATCGTCAGATCGAACGCGTCTTCAAACGCCATAATGAGTTCGACGAGATCCAAAGAATCGGCGTGCAATTCTTTGACGAGATCGGTTTCGGGCGAAAGATCCGCCGGGTCGACCGAAAAATGCTCCGCGATGATTTCTTTTACTTTTTGCAAATTCATAGTATTCTCCTTTTTTAATCCAACTCGCGAACGACGAGGCCGCCCTCTCCGATCGCGCAAATCAAATAATCACCGTAGTCCATATATTTCGCGCCTTCGGTCTTCGCGCGGAGAATTTCCGCGTTTACGCCCGTCCCGACGCGCTTCCCTTCCGCCTCTTTCGCTGTCCAGATCTTATAAAAATCATAAAGCGATTCGGCTTTTTCGCTGGCGTGAAACAAACGGCTGAGCCTTTCGACGTTTCTCGGAACGGTGACGTCCTCGATGTCCACGCCGACGGGTTTTAAGGAGCAAGCGAGAACGACGACGTTTCCTTTATGGGAAACCGAGACCTTTACGTCCGAATTTTCAATATAGGGTGCGCCTTGCGGCGTCTTCGAAAGCGCCTTCGCGCCGATCTCGGCGAGTGCCTTATCCAATTTTCCTTTTTGCGTTATGTATAGGAGTATCTCTCCTTCTTTTACGATCTCACTCATTCTTGTTCGCCGCCTTCTTGTTTATTCTCTTGCTGAGAGCCTCCGTCCGCGCTTTGAACGGCGATCTGCTTGATATGCTTCAACCGTTCGCTGTCTGTCGAAACGAATCTGAAATTACTGCCGTGCCACTCATACGCGAGGCTGCCCGTCTGACCGTTTCTGAATTTCTCGATAAGAAGTTCGACGATCGTATCCTCGGGCGGTTGATTCTTCACCTTATGCAGGAACGCGACGATATCCGCGTCCTGCTCGATCGAGCCGCTGTCTCTGAGGTCGTGGAGTTGCGGCTTTTCGTTCAGCTTTTCCGCGCTTCTGGACATCTGCGAAAGGACGATAACGGGGGTGTTGATCTCTTTTGCGAGAAGTTTCATATGACGGCTGATCTCCGCGACTTCCTGCTGACGGTTTTCCTTCCCGGGGAAAGTCATAAGCTGCATATAGTCGATGATAATGAGATCGATCTCGCACTTATGCTCGATCATAAAGCGACGGCACTTGGCAAGGATATCGCCCGGCGTTTGGAGCGTCGTCTGATCGACGTAAATATGGCTTTTCCAAAGTTGCTGGCGCGCCTTATTCAAAAGCACGAATTCATTGAGTTCAAGTTCGCTTTTCGAAATGCTGGTATTTTTGATACCGGTCAACGAACAAAGCATACGCTGGACGAGCTGTTGATCCGACATTTCGAGCGAAAAGATCAAAATATTCTTGTTTTCGTCCCTTTGCGCGATATTCGTCGCGATATTCAAGGCGAACGCCGTCTTACCTACGCCCGGTCTTGCCGCGAGGATCACGAGATCGCTTCTTTGGAATCCGTTCGTGACGTAATCGAGATTCGCGAATCCCGTCATAAGACCTTTATCCGAATCGGGGTTCGCGTGTTGCTCCTCGATCTTATGGATGACTTCGTCCACGATCGGACCGACGGGCGCCAAGGACGATTTCTCCTGCGCCTGCGTAACGCTCAAAATACGCTGTTGCGCGTAGGAAAGGCTTTCCTCGCCGTTTTCCGAAGTGTAGACGTTCTCCGCGATATCTTTGGAGACTTCGAGAAGCTTTCGGAGAAGCCCGTCGCGCTTTAAGATGTCGACGTAATAGCCGCAACCCGCGGCGCTCGGAATCGAGGACGCGATCTGCGAAAGATAGGGGAAATCGCCCGCTTCGGCGAGCGTCCCTTTCAAGCGCATTTTATCCGAAACGCTGACGAGATCGAGCGGATGGCTTTCGAGATAAAGCTCTCGCATCGCCGCAAAAATAGACTTATGAGCAGGGAGAGAAAAATCATCCTCTTTCAGCTTGCCCAAATGGTCCATCGCCGCTCGGTTATCGATCATAAAAGCGGCGAGAACGCTCTTTTCCGCCTCCACGCTCGCAGGGTACGTTCGAATTTTTTTCTTTTCTTCCCGCGCCATATTACTCTCCTTTTCCCAAATCGAACACATCGTCCTTTTCGATCTCATCGTTTACGGGCGAATTCCCCGCGCCGCTATCGGGATTGATCGCAAAAGTTCGACGATTTTTTCCGTTCGTAATAGCTATTATAACAAATAATATCACAAGACTCAATACGAAAACGCAAATTACCGCGCCGTACACGATAGCTACGTTCAATCCGTAGCTTCGAATGACGACGTTCAGCGGCTTTCCGGATTCCGCTTTCCAAGTATGGTAATACATCGCGCCCTTCTTTTCCACGCGATCGGCGTTCGAGCGAACCGAGGCGAACCGCGTTCCGAAGACGTAATACATTTCGCTCGGATCGGGATAATCCGCATACTCTTCGCCGAGCAGCTTGCGGATCCTTTCGGAAACGGCGGAATACATTTCCGTTTCCGACTCGGCGTATTGATAGAGCCCTTTGTTCTTTATATCGGTAGGCTCCGGCTTTTCCTTGCCGGTGATCCCGCGCGCGATATACAGTTCGTTCAGATCGGAATAAACGATCGTAAGCGAGACTCTGCCGGGCTTGGACGCGTCGATCTTACTTCTTTCCTTTTCGTTTCGGCTCAGCTCGGTCGCGACCGCGATCGCTTTGTTTTTGATCTCTTCGGCGTCCGGTGCGTCCGCGTCGTAGGTCAAAACGTACTCGTAATGAACGGAACCGACCTCGTCTATGTAGTACGAATAAGTAAAAGATTCGGCGCACCCCGTAAAGAGCGCGACCGAAAGCACGATCAAAAGAAAAACCGCGACCGCCTTACGCTTCATGACCGCTTAATTCCGAGACGGCTTCCGAGAAAAGCGCGACCGCTTTTTCAAACGGCTCGGAAGACGTCAGATCCACGCCCGCTTCTTTTAAGATTTCGAGGGGCGGTTTGCTGCCGCCGAGCGATAAAAAGCGCATATAACCTTCGAGTGCGCCCTCTTTTCCTTCGAAAATATCCTTGGAGATCGCGGCGGCGGAGACAATGCCCGTCGCGTATTTATAGACGTAATACGACGTGTAAAAATGCGGAATACGCGCCCATTCGTAACGAATGAGTTCGTCCGTCGGCTCTTCCCCGTAATACTTAACGTTCAGCGCGGAATAAATCTCGCAAAGTTCCTCGGGCGTTACCGTTCCGTCGTTCTCGACCTTTTCGTGCGCCGCTTTCTCAAACTCCGCAAACATCGTCTGACGGAAGAACGTCGTTCGGAACATATCCGCAAGATAGGCTAAAAGGAAATTTCTGTCCGCTTTGCCTTCTTTCAGAAGATAGCGGATCAAAAGCATTTCGTTTACCGTGGAAGCGATCTCCGCGACGAAGATCTCATAGCCCGCTTTGGGGAAAGGCTGCGCGGCGTTGGATTTATAGGAATGGATCGCGTGACCGAGTTCGTGCGCGATCGTAAAGACGTCGTGCGTCGTCTTCTTGTAGTTCAAAAGGACGTACGGATGCGAAGTGTACGTTCCCCAAGAATACGCGCCGCTGCGCTTGTTTTCGGTCTCGTAGACGTCGATCCAGCCCTCGTCTCTCGCCTTTTCAAGCAAGCGAACGTAATCTTCGCCGAGGCAGGACAGCGCGCGGATCACGAGATCGTACGCGTCCTCGTATTCGAGTTTAATGTCGGCGTTTTTCGCGACGGGGACGTGCAGATCGTACATCGTAAGCGAGGGAAGCCCCAACGCCTTCTTGCGATAATCCAAATACTTTTTAAGCGCGGGAAGCCCCGACTCCACCCCTTTCAAAAGGTTCAAATAAGCTTCCACACTGACGTTCTCGCCGTCCATATACATTTCGAGCGCGGTCTTATATCCGCGGAAGAACGCAAAGAATTCGTCCTTCTCGATGTTGCCGAGATACAACGCGCCGATCGTGTTGATCATATCCTTATACGCCGAGAACATACTCTCGTACGCTCCGCGGCGAACTTCGCGGTTCGCGCTCATCAAAAGTTCGCTGTACACGCCGTGCGTAAGGCGGACGGTTTCGCCCGCGTCGTTTTTTACGTCCTTAAACTTGACGTCGGCGTTATCGAACATCGTAAAGGCGTTTTGATAGCCGCCCGCGACTTGGGAGACGCGCGCGAGGATCTTCTCTTCCTTATCGGAAAGATAACGCTTGCGGTTTCTCGCGAGTTCGGTCAAGACGTAGGAATAATCGGAAAAGGCTTCGAGCGAAGAGAGTTCGAGCAATTCTTTCTCGGAATAAGAGGAAAGGATCTCCGGCGTTATGAAACTGGACAATCCCGAAAGTTCCGCCGCCAGCGTCCGTATGCGCCCGACGCGACTTTGCGACGAGGAAAGCGCCGTGTCCTCGTCCTGCTTCATTTTTGCGAAAACGTACAAATTCTCCAAGACGATCGAACGCGCGCTCTCTTCTTTCAAGCAGGCGAGCAAAACCTCTTTATCCGCGAGCTTTCCCCGATAAGCGGCAAGCGCGTCTTTCGAAGAGGAAAGATCGGAAAAGGCTTTTTCCCAATCCGATTCTTTAATGATGCTGTCCAAATTCCATTTATAACGAGGATCGATCTGATCTCTTTTCATTTCACTCCCCCAATCAATCGAGTTTTTGATCGCCGAACGCGATCGCACCCTTCTTCCTCAAAAGTTCGCTGACGAAGAAGGAGACCACGGCGGGGATCACGAACAAACATAAGATGACGCCGATCGTGATCTTCCAAGCGGGGATTGAAGCCGCTTGCGAAGCGTCGATCGCGCCGAAGACGCCGACGAGACCGCTCGTCCCCATTCCGCCGCCCGCCGCGTTGCAGCGAAGGTCGAGAAGGACGGCGACCAAACCGGAGACCGCGCTCGCCGCGATCTCGGGAACCAAGATCACGGGCTTTTTCATAATGTTCGGGATTTGAAGCATACTCGTTCCGATCCCTTGCGAGATCAAGCCGCCGACGCCGTTTTCACGGAAAGACGCGACCGCGAATCCGATCATATGCGCCGCGCATCCCGCGACCGCCGCGCCGCCCGCGATCGACAAAGCGTCCGCATACTTTGCGGAGACCGCCGCCGTGATCGCGATCCAAATCGCCGCGGAAGAAGTCGGCATCGTCAGAAGTATACCCATAACGATCGCGACGAATACGCCGACGATGATCTTGACCGCCGCGCCCGCCTCGATCGCGAGAGCGATGCCCTTTCCGAGCAGTTCGATGAGTTTGATAAAGGGGAACGCGAGGAAAACGCCGCCGAGGCAGAGAATCATCATTCCGAGCGGAACGAGGACGATGTCGAGTTTGGTTTTACCCGCGTATAAAGAAGCGATCTCCACCGTAAAGAGCGAAAGGACGTACGATCCGATCGGGTTACCGGGCGCACCGAAGGCGAGAGCGAACGCAGCGCCTTTGACGAGGCTGTCCACGAGCCCCGAAGCGAACGCACCCACGAGCCCCGTGACCGCCGCGGTAAAGACGACGAGGGGCTTCGCTTTGAGCTTATTCGCGATACCGACGCCGATCCCCGCTCCCATTAAAGATTTCGCGATCTTCGCGATCGCGTTTAACGTGTTCGCGAAAGAATTCTCGCCGCACCAAGAGGCGATCTGCGCAAGGATCGTTCCCGCGATCAGCGTGCAGAAAAGCCCTTGCGCCATTCCGGAGAACGCGTCGATAAACCAACGGTTACAGAAAAACTTTACTTTTTCTTTTACCGGGCAAGACTTCTTTTCGGGAGCCGCGGGCGTTTCCGTTTCCGTTGTCTTCAATTCGATTTCTTCACTCATTTTTTCATCTCCTCTGCAAACGTGCGGAAAACCGCCGCCGCCTTCATTTGTTTTTCATCGCCTTTCGTGGGTTTCGCGGGATCGAACGCGAGCGCCGTTTCTCGAAGAAATTCCTCCAAAGAATATACTTTCCACCTTTCGACGCCGTAAAACTCGGCGAAGGTCTCGAAAAAGCGGATCCAGATCCGATCGGCGGCGCGATTCGTCATTCCGAAAATCTGCCCCAAAAGAAGGGTCAGCATCGCGAGTTTTTCCTTGTCGTCCCCACCGATCGAGATCCCGAACGACAAGAGCGCTTTATTTATGAAGTCGCCCGTTCTCGCAAGCGTTTTCGCGAGGTCGCGCATCGTAAAAGATTTCAGATAATAAGTTTTACCGGTCAGGGAATCCAAATGGCGCAAAGCGTCGAAATAGCCCATACGCAAAGAGCGATTCAAAGTCGCGCTTGAAAAGTTGATGAGCTGTCCCGCCGAAAAGGTGGGATCGATATATTCGATCTTGACTTTTTCTCCCTGCTTCGGCTTATAACTCAAATTCCCGCCGAGGCGGATCGCCGTAATGTTTTCGTAGCCTTTTTCGACGAGCATCGAAAGCGGAAGATTATCGATCATACCGCCGTCCCAATAGCGCGTGCCTTCGATCTCGACTTTTTTGAAAAGAGGAAGCGCCGCCGACGCCATCATAAAATCAATGAGTTTGCCGCGCGGAATATCGTTTATAAAAAGTTTTTTGAGATTCTTTTCTTTGCCGCCTTCTACCGTTACGAGCCCGAAATTGATTTTCGAAGAGCGAAGCGCATCCTCGTCCACGTTCTTTTCGAGGATCGCGCGAATGCGCGACGTGTCCACACCTTGGGTCAGGATGTTAAAGGCGGACGAAGCGACCGAGCGGAAAGAAAGCCTGCCGCCCTCCGCGATGCGATCCACGGGAAGCACGTCCGTCAGATCGAGGTTCTCCCATAAAGAATAGAGCTCGTCGATCTTTCCCTGCGCGACCATCGCCGCGTTTAAGCAACCGACCGACGCGCCGACCGCGCAGTTAAACTTGTAACCGCGCTCTTTCAGCGCTTTGATCGCGCCCGCTTGAAAGGCGCCTTTCGCGCCGCCGCCTTGCAAACACAATGCCCTTTTCATCTCTCTCCGTGTGGAATGCTACCGCTTCCCGCCGATTTTATTTTTTACGCACGCTTCATACAAAAGAACGGTTCCCGCGACGCCAACGTTCAAAGAATCGCACTTCCCGAGCATCGGGATCGCCACGAGGGAGACATCCTTATCGTACCAAGCGCGGCTGATCCCGTAGCGTTCGCTCCCGAGGACGAACGCCACGCGTTTGCCGTACGGCAGTTCGTAGTACATTTTTTCCGCGCGGCTGTCCGCAAGATAGACGGTAAAGTTCTTGCTTTTCAAAAACTCGAACGCTTCGTCCGCGTCTTCGAATTCGACGATCGGGACGTTAAACGCCGCGCCCATCGTGCTGTGGATGAATTTCGGGTGCGTAAGACGCGCTTTGCGATTGACGATGACGACCGCATCCGCGCCCGCGCCGTCCGCCACGCGAACAAGCGTACCCATATTGCCGGGGATCTCGATCCCGTCCAAGACGAGGACGACCGCTTTGTCGTCGAAAGTCAAGTCGGACGGCTTCGTTTCCTTCATTTGGCAAACGGCGATGATCCCGTCCGGTTTATCCTTTTCCGCCACGCGCTCGAAAACTTTTTTACTGACCGTAAAAGCGGTTTCGGCGACTTTCAAAAGATTCTCCGCGAGCGTGACGCACTCTTGCGTGTAAACGCATTCGGGCGCGATGATCACGCTTTCGACCCGAAGCCCCGCGTCCAGCGCGAGAGAGGCGAGCCAAAAGCCTTCCGCGACGAACATCCTCTTGGGATTGGGTCTCGAATTGGTTTGAATCGCTTTGATCGTCTTGATCGCGCTATGCCCCTCGCCGACGTTCAAAAGACGATACGGCGCGAGGATCTCTTGCAGTCTTTCGCCGACGTCTTTCATTATCTGACGATAAAGTTTATGATCTTTCCGGGGACGTAGATGACTTTGACGATCGTCTTACCCGCAAGCGCCTGCGCTGCGTCCGAATCCATCACGGCGGCGACCGCTTCTTCCTGCGACGCGTCGCGGGAGACGGTGATCCTGCCTTTGAGTTTTCCGAGGATCTGGACGGGGATCTCGACTTCGCTCGAAACAAGATGCTTTTCGTCGTAGACCGGCCAAGCGCTTTCCGCGATGAGCGTCTTATTCCCGATCATTTCGTTAATCTCTTCGGTGACGTGCGGCGCGACCGGATAGAACAGCGTCAAAAGGGTTTTAAGCTCCCCTTTCGTGATATAGTTATCGGCGTAGATCTCGTTTACGAAGCCCATCATCGCGGCGATCGCGGTATTGAAGCCCGTCGCTTCATAGTCTTCCGAGACCTTCTTGATGAGTTTATGGATCGAGCTCGTGTGCTTCGCGCTGTATCCTTCCTCGTCCGTAACGATCTCGGCGAGTCTCCAAAGCCTTTCGATGAAACGCTTACAGCCGACGATCGAATTATCCGACCAGGGCGCGGGACGCTCGTAATCGCCGATAAACATGATATACGTTCTCAAAACGTCCGATCCGAATTTGTCGATGCACTCGTTCGGGTTGACGACGTTTCCGAGGGATTTGCTCATTTTGTTTCCGTCGCTGCCGAGGAGCAGACCTTGCGCCGTGCGTCTTTTATACGGTTCGGGGAACGGCACCGCGCCGATATCGTAAAGGAAGCGGTTCCAGAAACGGGAATAGATCAAGTGACGCGTAACGTGCTCCATACCGCCGTTATACCAATCCACGGGGCCCCAATATTCGAGTTTCTTTTTATCCGCAAGCACGTTGTCGTTCTTCGGGTCGATATAGCGCAGGAAGTACCAAGACGATCCCGCCCACTGCGGCATCGTGTCCGTCTCGCGGCGCGCTTTTCCTCCGCACTTCGGGCAAGAGCAATTCACCCAATCCGTGACGTGAGAGAGCGGCGATTCGCCGGTATCCGTCGGCTTGTAATTTTCGAGATCGGGCAAGCGGAGCGGAAGCTCTTCCTCGGGAACGGGAACCATTCCGCATTTGTCGCAATAGACGATAGGAATGGGTTCGCCCCAATATCTTTGACGGTTGAACGCCCAGTCTTTCATATTGTAATTGACCTTTCTTTCGCCGATCTTTCTCTGCTCGATATAGTCGATCATCGAAGCGATCGCTTCCTTGACGGGCTTTCCGTTCAGGAAATCGCTGTTGATCATAACGCCGTTATAAATATCGGTGTAGGCTTCTTTTTCGAGGTCGACTTCTCCGTCGATGACCTGAATGATCGGAAGAGAATATTTCTTCGCAAAATCGTAGTCGCGGGTATCGTGCGCGGGGACCGCCATAATCGCGCCCGTGCCGTAGCCCATCATAACGTAATCCGCAACGAAGATCGGGACTTCTTTCTTCGTCAAAGGATTGATCGCCTTTACGCCTTTCAGCATAACGCCCGTCTTGTCTTTTTGAAGCTGGACGCGCTCGAATTCATTCTTGCGGCGCGCCGCTTCGCGATAGGCTTCGACTTCCGCCATATTCTCGATCTTGTCTTTGTTCTCTTCGATCAAAGGATGCTCGGGAGCGATACACATAAAGGTGACGCCGAAGATCGTGTCCGCACGCGTCGTGAAGACGCGAAGGTTGCCGCCCGTCGTTACGGGGAAATCGATCTCCGCGCCGTAGGATCTGCCGATCCAGTTCTCCTGCTCGGTCTTGACCCTCGGAAGGAAATCCAAGCCTTCGAGCCCGGAAAGGAGCTTATCCGCATAGTCGCGGATCTTCAAAAACCAAACGTCCTTTTGTTTTTGGATAACGGGCGAGCCGCAGCGATCGCATTTGCCCCCTTGCGATTCCTCGTTCGAAAGGACGACTTTGCAGTTCTCGCAGAAATTGACGTAGGTATTGCTGCGATAAGCAAGCCCGCGCTTGAACAGCTGAATGAAGATCCATTGCGTCCATTTATAATAAGACGGATCGGTCGTGTCCACCGTGCGATCCCAATCGAAGGAATAGCCGACGCGTTTGAGCTGAGAAACGAAGGTCTTGATATTGCGGTCGGTAACGATGCGCGGATGCTGATTGGTCTTCATCGCATAGTTTTCGGTAGGCAGACCGAACGCGTCCCACCCGATCGGGAACAGGACGTTATAGCCTTGCAATCTTCTCTTTCTCGCGATCACTTCCATCGAGGTGAACGCGCGGATATGCCCGACGTGTAACCCCGCGCCGGAAGGATACGGAAACTCGATCAAACCGTAAAATTTCGGCTTATCGCTGAAATCTTTCGCTTTGAACAATCCTTTCTCTTCCCAAATCTTTTGCCACTTCGGTTCGATTTCCTGCGGACGATAGTCTTTCATAATTCTCCTTGGCGTACGAAACGCATTTTTATTCTTATAATATTTAATAATATTATACGGCGATCGGAAAGTCAAAGATTTTCGGGGACAAAGCGCGAAAACGAAGCGAAATCGCCGCGCTTTCCCGTGATACCGCCCTTCCGCGTTTATTTTTCCCGAAATCGGCGATACTGAATACGGAGGTAAAAGATGAATCCTTTTGAATTAAAACCGATGGAAATGGAACAAACTTTCAAAGAGCGCAAAGACCTGTACGGATACAGCTACGACAAGCATAACGCGAATCCCTATTCCAAACTCCGCATCATTTTGATGAACGGAACGGAATTCGAAGAGGTCTATTTCGGTCATAACGCGATGCGAAACGAAGCGCGCGGAGATCTGAGGCGCGATCTCGCCCTGCTTCGCCGCTCGGAGCAAATGCAACAAAAACGCATCGCCTGCCTGAAACCGATCAGCGAAAGCGTCCTCGAAAACACGATCGCCTACGAGCAACTCGCCGTGGATCTGACCGCGACGATGGCGGCGCGGGAACACGATCCCTACGTCAAGCACTGCATGGATTTCGCGCTGCTTGAAGACTTCGATCACCTGTATCGCTACGCCGATTTGATGAATATGGAGACGGGCGAAAAAGCCGAAGAACTCGTCGGCGGCTATACCGAGATCATGCCGGGACGCCCGACGATCGCCGAACATCGCCACCCCTACGACGACGTAAAACGCCCGATCAACGCGGCGAACGCTTCCCTGCTTACGAAATTGCAGGTCAATATTATCACGGCGGCGGAACAGCAAACGATGAATTATTATATGAACCAGTGCGGCTTCTATAAATCCGACCTCGGAAGACGGCTCTATCAGGAGATCGGAATGATCGAGGAACAGCACGTCAGTCAGTACGGTTCTCTGATCGATCCCGTCTGCTCTCCGCTCGAAAAACTCTTGATGCACGAATACACCGAAGCCTATCTCTATTACAGCTGCTACGAAACCGAAACGGACAAAAAACTCAAAGATATTTGGGAAGAAATGTTTTTGCAGGAAGTGACCCATTTACACTTCGCCGCGGAACTTTTGAAGAAGTACGACAAGCGGGAATGGAAGCAAGTGATCCCGAATGCGAATTTCCCCGAATTGCTCGTAATTTCCGAGCAAAAGGAATACGTCCGTAACGTCCTCAAACACACCGTTACGGAGACCGCGATGCGCGAAGATTTCGCCTCGGTGGACAGTTTGTCCGACACCTTCGATTTCTTCGATTATCAAAAGCGCGTAAACGGAAGCGCGACGGGCGTCGCGAGCCACGAAGTCATCGAAAGACACATTCAAGAGCTCGGCGAAGACTATCGCTACCAGATCAAAGATCACCCCGTCTCCGCGCTTCGCAAACGCGACGAGGATAATTACACGCTCGGCAGAGTAAAAAGCAAAGTCGGCGCGAATTGACCGATCGAAGCGAAAAGAGCGCCCGCCGAACGGCGGACGCTCTTCTTTTATTTTCGAGTGATTCGCAGTATTTTACGCCGCTTGATACGGCATTCCGTCGATGACGCGCGGAATCAAAGCATAGTCTTTTTCATACCAAACGCTGTACAGATCGAAGGAAGAATCCGCCTTGATCTCGATCACCGCATATCCCTTCATAAGATTGGTGGGATCGTCGGTCTTGCCGTTCGAATATAAGCTGTACGTCGCGTAGCCCGAGCAAGTGCCGTACGCGAGATAGAGAGGTTTTTCGCCCGGATCGCAGTCCTCGTACAGAATAGAGTTATTGATGTGATCGTGACCGTTAAACAAGGCGTTCACACCCGCGCGAAGCGATTTCATCAAGTCGTACATTCCGTTGTTATAATCGGACGAGCAGCAACCCTCGTAATTCGCGGTTCCCTCGACGACGTTCCATCCGTCCTTGATCACGATTCTTCCGATCACGGAACCGCCCTTCTTAACTTCGCTGTTCGGGACTTCCGTCCAACCGCTCGGGACTCCTTCGCCCGCGGGCAAGTACTTCACGTTCGCCTGCTCGACCAAGGGGATATGGATAAAGAGCATCGTTTTGACGCCGTTCGTCAGATTATTCGTCACCTTTCTGACTTGCTCTTCGTACCAAGTCTTTTGGCTGTCTTTCAAGAAATCGTAGCTGTCTTTCGCCACGCCGACTTTCTTCGCGTCCGCTTTCGTGATCGCGTCGCCGGAATCCATAAAGATCATCGACTGAACGACCTTATAATCGGCGCCGAGGAGGTTGACGACGAAGTTTCCGATGCCCCAAACCTTTTCGCCGGATTCCGTTCTTTTAACGTCGTCGTCCAAAAGCGCGTGGGGATATTTTTCGAGGATGGACATCAGCTCCGCTCTCGAAAGCGCGAAGATTTGATCGCCTTCGTGGTTTCCGAGGCAGTACGACCAATAAATCCCGAGTTTTTCCATGATCTCGGCAAGTTGGATCGCTCTCGATCTGCCGCGAATGCTCGTTATGATATCGCCGGTCAAGACGATGTAATCGGGTCTTTCTTTATACATCGCGTCAAGGAAATTATTGATCGTGCGCTCCGTCCCGTCCATCTTGTCGGACAAGTGCATATCCGTAAATTGCAAAACGCGCCAAGGCGAATCGTCGATCAATCCGTTTTCTTGCATTTTGACGAGCGCGGGCGCGTCGGTCGGGTTGCCGCCTTCGTTCGGAGCAAGCAGCATTACGTTGTTCTCGATCGGCTTCACCCTGCTCCAATCCACGCGCATCGGTTGCGGCGCGTACAAAAGGATCAATAAGACGCAGACGATGACGAAAAGCGCGATGCAAACGGCAATGATGATTTTTTTTCTGACCGGAGTGGTCTCTTCCATACTCATAGGTTTCCTCCCGAAGTAAAGTCTCTTTTTCGTTATGATCAGCGAACGACGGGTTCGGACGCGAGAACGCGCGGGATCATCGCGTATTCCACGTCATACAAAACGCTGCTGAGATCAAAGCTCTTATCCGCGTTCACGCTGATCACGTTGTAGCCGCGCATAATGTAGTTATCCTTATCCGACAGCCCGTACTTATAAAGGTTATAGCCCTGAATTCCGCTACACGTCGCGTAGCAAAGGAACAGGGGCTTTTCCGTGGCTTCATTGTAGTTTTCATAAAGAACGGTGCTGTTGATATGATCGTGCCCGCAGAACAAAGCGTTTACGCCCGCACGAAGCGATTTCATCAAATCGTACATCCCGTTATTGTAATCGGAGCAATAACATTTTTCATAGCTTGCGGTTCCGCCGATCAAATTCCAACCGTCTTTGACGACCATGCTGCCGACCAGCGCCCCGTTGACGGAGAGTTCGCTACCCGCCGCAAAATACCAACCGTCCTCTTTCGGAGTCCCGACTTTCAGGAATTTCGCGTAGCCCTGCTCGACCAAGGGAATATGGATGAAGAGCATCGTTTTCGAATTCGCGGCAATCGCTTTTTCGACCTGCTCTTTGTACCAAGTCTTTTGGCTGTCCTTCAAATAATCGTACGTTCCGCCCGCCACGCCGAGTTTTTTCGCGTCTGCGGAAGAGATCTTGTTGCCGCTGTCCATAAAGATCAAGGATTGCGAAAGTTTATAATCCGCGCCGAGAAGGTTGACGACGAAGTTTCCGTTACCCCAAACTTTCTCGCCCGTCGAGGTTTTCTTGACGTCGGCTTGCGTCAGGCAATGCGGATAGGAAGAAAGGATCTTGACGCACTCTTTTCTCGAAACGGTAAAGGGATTGGAATCTCCCTCGTGATTTCCGAGGACGTAGCCCCAGTAAATCCCCATCTTTTCAAAGATCTCGGCGAGTTGCTTCGCGCGGGGTCTCCCGCCCTTTCTCGTGATGATATCGCCCGTGATCGCGACGAAATCGGGTTTTTCTCTATTGAGAGCGTCGATGAAATGATCGATCGTGTTATTCGTCGTTTCGAGTTCGTGAGAAAGGTGCATATCGCTGAATTGGAGGATTTTCCAAGGAGAATCGTCGATCGTTCCGTTCTCGTTCAGTTTCACGAGCGCTTGCGCGTCCGTCGTGTTCCCGCCCTCGCCGGGAGCGAGAAGCTTTACGTTCGAATCGATCTTCTTTACCTTTTCCCATTTGATCTTCATCGGGATCGGCATAAACGAAACCAATCCGAACACGATAAAGCCGACGATGAGGACGACGGCGACGATAATGATGATCTTCGCTTGCAGTGACATGGCTACTTCTTTCATAAAGCTCTCCTTTGCTTATTGTTCTTTGCGGATCCCTTCGGCAACGTTGATATGGCAACTCGCGCCGCCCGCGCTGACTTTAATATCGCCCGACAGATAGTCGGTTTGGACGAAATCGCTATCGTAACGCTTATACTCGGTCTCTTGCGTTTTTCCGTTGACGGTGAACGCGCCGCCATAGGTCAGGGACAGTTCTCTTTCTCCTGTCTTATACGTCAGGACGTTCCCGTCGAACGAAACGGGGTTTTCCGTGATTCTCTTTCGGAACGCATCGAAAGAGCCTTCTTTATCGAGCGTGGAAAGCTCGTAAGCGGTGAATTGGACTCTGCCTCTTTGCACAAGCTCGAATTTCTTCGTTTCATCCTTCAAGAGCCCTTCCATAATGCGCGTCTTTTTCGCGTCGTAATCGAGATAGATAAAGTCGCTCGCGCCGATTAGCGCAAGAAGGACGTTTCCTTTTCTCGCGAAAGCGTATCGTCCGTCTACGACGACCTCGTCTAAAAGTTCTTCGGGAAGATAGGTATGCGTGTAGCGAAGCATCGAGCTCGGCGAAAAGAGAATGCTCTTCGGGATCTTATGGATCAAGAGCGTCACGTTCTCGTCTTGGACTGCGTGCGGCGCGACGCCGTAGCCACCCCAAAAGCCGGGAGAAGTATGGTAGGTCTTATCTTTCAAAGGTTGATGAGTAAAGACCGTTACGCCGCCCGGGAGGACCGCCGCCATCGTCGTCTGCTGCGCGCCCGAGCTTCCGGGCTTATAATCGACGAGCGTGGAAAGTTTGTAGCCGTCCGCGCGATACGCGTAGACGTTCGAGCGCTCGATACAGACCCCGTTCGGATAGAGTTTGACGAGCGCGGAGACAAACGGGAAAATGCCGATAAAGCGCAGGAAAGATGCGTTGAAATACTTGAAATAAGAGAAAAACTCGTTTTTCAAAAGGGAGTACTCGTTTACGATATCGAACGTATTATTGATAATTTCGGGATTGGAAAACGCTTCCATTCCGAGCTGGAACATGATTTGGCGGTCGGAAAGACCGATCATATCTTCCTTTTCGAAATCCGCGAGATTCAAGCCGAAAGAAGTCTTGACGACGCGCGTCTCACTGTCAAGCCCGACGTTCTTGATCGCTTCGGGGACGGTATAATAGGGCGTCCCGTCTTTTTTCCTCGAATGCAACATCAAAAGGAAAAGCGAGGCTTGCGGACCGACGTGACAATATTTGCCGCCGAATTTCTTTCCTTCGTTCCAGATCGCGTCGATCAGAATATCACTGTTATTCTCCGCGAACGCGCAGTTGATGTTGTTTCTCGCGTACGCCCTGCCCTGCGCGCCGATGATCGTCCCGTTTTTATAGCAATGCGCATAATCCAAGCAAAGGATATCCAACACGCCTTTCGCTTTATTCATAAGAAGGGTATCGTTTTGATCGCCGTGCAGGATCAAAAGGGAAAGCTGCGCGAAATTGATCGGGAGATAATTGTGGGAATAGAATTCCGAAAAACCGTACTTACCGCGCAGATCCAACCAGATCAGCATACGAGAACGGGCTTCTTCCGCTTTTTCTTTTCCGGTGCGTCCGTCGTTAAAAAAGATGCGATCGGGATATCTTCTTCCGATCAAATATTCGAGGACGAAAAATGTGATCTCGTGGTTTTCGGAAAAATAGCAAACGCTGTCGTTTCCTTTCTCTGTCAGCCAAAACTTCATTCCGAGGAAGGTCTCGTCCAACAGAGCGCGGACTCTTCCCGAAGGAGAGATCTTTTCGAGATAAGGATCCGCCGCCGTCGCGAAACGGTAAAGACGCGTCGCGCGAAAATCCAAGCAATCGAAACGGGAGTTGATATAGCGGCAATCGGGTTGCAGCGTCGCAAGAAGAATATGCTCCTCGATATCGTCGATCGAAAGCTTTATATCGGGGTTTTTCATCCCGGGATGCTCGAACAGCCAAAGCATATCGGGATAATCGTAACGTCTGGAATTATAGTCGGGCTGCCCTTCGGGCGCGACCGGGCGCGGCTTTTTAGCGACGCCGATCAAAATATCGATCCCGATCCAAACGAGGATCGCGAGGAACAGAAAAGCGAAATACGGGCTGACCGCAATAAGAAGACCGATCGCGGTCAATATAACCGCGATCTTTACGATCATCCATACGAGTTCTCTTTTGAGCGATTTCGTCATCTTGCCCTTAGACATCCTGTCCTCCGAATCGATCGATTATTCCGCGGATACCGATCCGCTCTCTCCCGCCGCGGCAAGAGCCTTCTGCTGCTCGTGGAGCGCTTGCGCTTCCGCGCGGCGTTTATGAAGTTCTTCGAAAATCTCTTCACGGCGCTTTCCGTAGAAGTTATCGAAAAGCATCGGCACGATCGCGAGGATCGAACCCGCAAGCGGCGCAAGGGTTACGAGATAGAACAAGCCTTGCTTGGTCGCATCCGATTGGATGACGAGCTCCGCCGCGTTCTGCGCGGTGTGATATCCGATCAGCCCGAGACCCATCGGGAGCCACATACCCGAAAGCGTGCTCGTTGCTTTTGCCTTCAAACCGTTGATGGACCAAACGAGACCGTCCGAGCGGATCCCCGTTCGCCATTCCATATAGTCGATCGAGTCGGCGACGATCAAGGTCGAGCAAGTCCCGATCATTCCGTTCGGAACGCCCGAGACGATAAAGAAGAACGCGACCCAGAAGACGCTCTTATACCCCGAGAAGAAGAAGAGCAGGAACATAACCGCGTTATAGACGTAACCCGCGATGCAAAGGTTTCTCGGAGCGAATTTTTTCGCGAGAAACGGAACCGCCGCCATAAAGATATAGCTCGGGATCGAGCTGCCGATTCCGATGAAGGTCGCAAGCGCGTAGTTATTCATCGTCTCTTTGTAAAAATAGATCGCGGCGCCGTACCCCATCGAACGAAGGGAGATCGCGACGCTGGAAAGGAAGATGCAGATGAGCGGGCGGTTCTTGAAGATTGCGCCGAGGTTTTTCGTGAGTTTTACTTTTTCGGTCTTCGCGGAAGCGAGCGGCTGGACCTTTTCCTTCATCGTAAAGAACGCCATAACGCCGAAGACGAGCGTCCCGATTCCGATGACGAGCGCGATGATAAAGTACGCCGTTTCCTGCACGCTGTGGACTTTCGTCTCGTCAAAATGCGTCTTGATGAATTGAAGAACGATCGGCACTGCGCCGGGGATCGCGGTTCCGAACGTTCCCATAAAGCCGGAGATCGTGTAGATATTCTTTCTTTCTTCGGGGACAGCGGTGATCTTTTGACCGAGCGTCGCGAGAGGGACGGAGTACATCGTCTGCGAAAGACCGTACGCGATATAGGTGACGTAGACGTAGACAAGACGCCCCATCATACTCAGATTCGGGACGGTAAAGATCAAGACCGTAAAGATCGCGAGCGGGAAGGACGACCAAAGGACGTACGGACGGGCGTTGCCCCACTTGGTGTGCGTAATATCGACGATCGAACCTGCGATCGGGTCGGTAAACGCGTCCAAGATCCTCGTTATGAGCATAAGGACCGTGATCTGCGCGGTCGGGATCAACATAAAGTCCGTCAGGAAGAGCGTAAAGTACGAAGCGAGCAATTCGCCGATTCCTTTCGAGAAAAACGTGGAACCGCAAAACGTTACGATAGCGGACAGTGTGGCTGCTTCGGGATCACGCTTCTTAAACAATCTCTTTTTCTTGACTTCCGGGGCAGTCTGAACGGCTTCGTTCTCCATTCTGGTCTCCTTTGATCGGGTTTTATCATCCGCGAAAGGGATTCGCAAACGTTTGAAAACGCTTGATAAAAACTATACTCGCGCTAATGTATAAATTATAACATAAACGCGCGTGTATGTAAAGAGTAAATTTTTTCCGATTTTCCCGAAAAGAAAAAGAGTGCGAAAACGGGCGTTTTTCAGTCCCGCGCTCTCTTTCGGGCGTTTCTCCGCAAGAAACGACTCCAAATGGAAACGCCTCTTCCGTTTTAAGAAAATGCGCGCCCTCCCGCCTCGGGAAAGCGCGCAAATTTTTACTTGAAAAGATCGGATAAATCGGGATTATTCGAAAATCGTGAAGAAGCGTTTCGCGTTGTTGTAGGAGACGTCCGCAATCACCTTGCGGAGGACGCCTTCGTCCTTCGTAAACTCGCCTTTTTCCGCAAGTTCGCCGACGTAAGAGCACAAAAGACGGCGGAAGTAATCGTGGCGGGTGTAGGAAATAAAACTGCGGCTGTCCGTCAGCATTCCGACGAACGAACCGAAATGCGAAAGTTCGGAAAGCGCCTTGAAATGATTCAAGATGCCCACTTTCGTGTCGTTGAACCACCAAGCGGCGCCCATTTGGATCTTTCCTTTAACGCCGTCCTGACCGCCTTGGAAACAGCCGATGATCGTCCCGATATAGGCGTTATCGGCGGGATTCAGGTTAAAGACGATCGTCTTGCCGAGCACGCCCTCGGTGTTCAAATCATCCAAGAGATCGCGAAGCCCTGTTTGATACGGCGTCACGGCGACGGAATCGAACCCGGTGTCCGCGCCGAGGCGAAGATTCATAAAGGTGTTGTTGTTCCTCATCGCGCCGATATGGAGCTGCGCGCTGAATCCGCGCTTATAGCACTCCTTCAAGAGGAAATGGAGCATATAGCTCTTGTAGCCGTCCAAATCCACCTTTTCCATCTCGCCTTTGAGTCCCGCGCGGAAAGAGGCGTCCGCGTCCTCGCGCGAGATCTTTTTATAGTTCAATCCTTCGATCGCGAAATCGGAAGTCACAGCGCCCTGCTCTTTGAACGCGTCCAATCTTTGGCAAAGCGCGTCTTCCATATCTTCGAGGTTGCGGATCACGAAAGAAGCGACGTCGCCGAGTTTCGCGATGTTCTTCGCGAATTCGGGGCTGTCGATATTGATCGCGCGATCCCCGCGAAAAGCGGGCAAAATCTTCGTCTTGATCTCTCCTTTTTCGCGGAGAAGTCTATGATAACGAAGATCGCAGAAAATCTCTTCCGTCGTACAGACGGTGTCCACGTTGCTCATTCCGATCGCGGTCAACGGCGAAAACGAGGTCTTTTCGATGACGGCGTTCGCTTCGTCCCAAATCTTTTTCGCGTAGCTGCGGGTCAGCGGATACTTGATCCCGAAATAGAATTGCAACTCGAATTGCGACCAAAGATAAAGGGGGTTTCCGACCGCGGTTTCGAGCATCGAGATGTAGGAATAGAATTTATCGTAATCGGACGCGTCGCCCGTGATAAATTCTTCGCTTACGCCGAAGGTACGCATCTGACGCCATTTGTAATGGTCGCCTTTGAGCCAGATCTCGGTGATGTTTTTATACGGTTTATTCTCGTACATCTCCTTCACCGACAAATGGCAGTGATAATCGAAGATCGGGAATCCCGTCGCATACTTATACAGTTTTTTCGCCGTAGAATTCGTTAATAAAACGTTGCCTTTCATATTCTCTCCTTTCTTGCAGACGGATTACGCCTGCGGTTCTTCTTCTTTCGGAAGCGCGGCGAATTCGCTCTCGCATATCGCTTTGTTTTCTTCGCTCAGATATTTATCCAAACCGGTCTGTTTGAATTTATTCGCGACGCTGCAATCGACTTTGTCGTAGCTGAACTCATACGTCCTCGTGATCGTTCCCTGACCTCTCTTTCCCTGAACGCTCGCGACGACGCGCACGTTGACCTTCAACGAACGGAACAAGCCGCACGGCCAAATTTCCGCTTCAAAGGAGAGTTCGAGGATGTCGATCTTTTTCATGACGTCGCCCGTTCCTTCCGCCAATCTGCGGACGGTTTCTTCCGAAGCGTTCGCCTTTTCGATATCCGCGACGAATTCGACGGAATAATAAGGCTTCCCGTCCGACGGGTAATCGATCGACACCTGATCCGAGATCAAAGAAGTTTTGATCTCGTTATAAGCGTCCTGCTTCCCGCCCAAATCGATCGGAAGATCGTACCAGCTGTAAATGATGTACGGAGTTTCAGCCGGGAGATCCGATTCGCGATTCTCGACCTTGGGATCGTTCCAAGCGGTCGAATAAATCTTTTCTCTTCTGTCGTAGGTCACGCTGATCGAATAATCGGAAACGCGTTGATTATTGTAATCGATGCGGCGAGTCGCCGAGTTTGCCGAACCGCCCGTATAAGCGAACGCCTCGTAAAATGCGTTCGCGCCTTGCTCCGTCCTGTAATAATCGGAACAAGAGTATTTATTTCCGGAAAGCACGTCGACGTGCGCTTTGAAGAAGAATTCCTTTACGTTGATATGGTTGTACGCCGTGTAGACGAGAAGGTTCGCCGCTTTTTGCTTGGCGGAAGGCGCCGCAAGCATCGTTTCCACGTCATACCAATGAGCCGCGCCGTCTTTTACGTTCGCGGGAGGAGCCGCAAGCAGACCCTTCGAAATCGTCTCGCTGATTTCGGGAGCTTTGCGCGTCGCGCCGTAAACCAAAAGTCCGCCGGTCACCGCGATCAAGACTGCTAAGATGATGACAAATACTTTTTTCATATGTTCCTCCTATTTTACAGCGCGGAATACGCCATGGTTTTTACGTTGACTGCGATATTGTTATCGCCCGGAGCGAGGTCGATGCTCCCTTCCAAATGATCGATCTCGGAATAGTCTTCCAAACTGTCGTTTGCCAAGCTCAGAAGCACGGGACCCGAGAAACAGGCGTCCATCAAAGCGCCGAGCTTGATAAAGCCGACTTTTTGCGACGCGTTCGCGGTGATATACTGTCCGACGTCCAATCCGAAAAGCATATCCTTCAAGTTCAAGGTGTTCGCCAGTTTCTTTACGGATTCGAGCGCTTTATACGGATCGGTCGATTCGTTAAAGTTCAGATACTTTTTAACGATCGCGATATCCAAAGAAGAGACGACGCCGACGAGAAGATTGGTCGAGCAAACGTCCAACATTCCGCGTTGGAAGAGATTCGGAAGCGCGCTCGCGAGATCGATCTCCGCGACGTTCGCGTTCAATGCGCGCAATTTCCCGAACAGATCGAACTCGGAAACGAACTCGAAGAAACTGAAAATCGCGTTTTTCAAAAGGACGTAGCGATCGTCCGTCACTCGGACGCTTTCGTCGCCGCCGTACAGCGCGGACGCGTAGCTCATCGCGAGATTAAAGACCGTCGTGTAATTCGAAGCGGGGATCGAGACTCCGTACTTTTCCGCGATCGCCTCGACGGACGTTTGTCCCTCGCGCGCGTCTTTCTTATAAAGCGGCGTCTTTACGAAGCCGAGGAAAAGCTCGTTATAGATCGAATTCGCGAGCGCGTCGACCGCCGCGTCGTTCGTCCCGTTCTTTTTGATCCCGAACGCTTTGATGATTGAAAACATCATATCGAGATCGACCGTGTTTTTGACCTTGCCGAGCATACTCTCGTCGATATACCCGACGGAATACGAATGGAAATCCGAAAGGATCGCCGCTTGATCCGCCTCGGGAAGAGAGGTCGGCAGATAATCCTCTTTAACGGAATTCATATTCCAAGTGCGGATGCGCGCCTCTTCGCCTTTCGCGTGGAAGACGCGGATCGGCGTCGGATAGTTCGCGAGCGAAGCGCTGTTGATATCGAGGATCTTATTGCCCGCCTTCGAAGTGTAGATCGCGTTATCCTGAATATGGATATGCCCCGTAAAAATAAATTTCATTCCCGCGTCCGCGAGAACGTCCGCGACCGAATAACCTTCGGGATTATTCGTCTGCATATTCGCGGCTTGGATCATCGGACCGAAATGCTTGATCAACGGGAAATGCATCATTCCGAGCGGAATTTTGCCGTCCGCGATCGCTTCTTCGGTCTTTTGCTTCGCCCAAAGGAGCAGGTCTTCGGTCATATGCCCGTCGTGACGATTTCGGACGTAGGGATACGGTTTTCCGTCGTATAAAACGTTTCCTTCGCTATCCGTCTGCGCTCCCATCGCGGCGTACTCGCCCGAGCCGTCCGTCAGATAATTCGTCATAACGTGATTGCTCATATCGATCGCGATCAAACGGTATTCGTCCGAAAGATCGGCGACGTACGACAAATTATCTCCGTCCGCGAAATTGTCGTCCGCGAGGTCTTCCGATCCCGCGTTTTTGAAAAACTCTTTGACGTCCGATTTCGAGTATCCGAAATTCTTATAAATCTCGGCGAATTCTTTTTCGGTCGTCGGATTCGCGAGTTGCATCGAACCGCCCGCATAGGTATAAGAGCGGTTGTTGATATCGTGATTGCCGGGGATCGTAAAGACTTTGATTCCCGCGTCTTCGAGACGTTTGAGTTCGCGCGCCACCGCACGGTGCGAAATCTCGCCGCCGTCGTCCGCGTTATCGCCCGAAAGAAGAATGATTTTGAGATCGGATTCTTCGATGATGCGATCCACCGCCGTCTTTAAGATCGATTCGGAAAGCCCGAGCATCTTTTGCCCCTTGGATTCGTAGGTCTTGAAATCCGCGCAGGTTATATCGACGGCTTGATCCACGCTCATGACGTGAATATCCGCGAGAACGCCGATCGAAAGATCCGAGTCCCCGTCCGAAATATACTTGCCGTAATCGGAAGACGGCGTCTTTTCCTTGTTGCCTTTACACGCGGTAAAAGAAAGACAAGTCAGCGCGATCGCCGCGACGCAAATACAAACCAAAAACAACCGAATCGCTTTTTTCATTTTTCCTCCTTTTTCACTGTGTTTTTCAACGTGCAGACCCCTTCGAGTTCGACCTCAAACGTGTCGCCGACCGCAAGAGAGCCGATCCCTTCCGGCGTCCCCGTCAGAATGACGTCGCCGGGTTCCAGCGTCATAACGCCCGAGATGAAAGAAATCGAACGCGCCACGCCGTTGATCATTTCCTTTACGCTTCCGCGCTGAACGACTTCGCCGTTTTTCCTTCCGACGACGGTCAGTTCTTCGGGGCGGACGTCCGTCTCGACGTACGGTCCGAGGGGGCAAAACGTGTCGAACCCTTTCGCCCTCGTCCATTGACCGTCGCGCTTTTGCATATCGCGCTCGGTAACGTCGTTTGCCGCGGTATAACCGAGGACGTAAGAAAGCGCGTCCTCTTCTTTTACGTTCTTCGCCCTCTTCCCGATCACGATCGCGATCTCCGATTCGTAATCGACTTTCGTCGCCGAAGAGGGATAGACGATCGCCTCGCCCGACGCGATGACCGAAGTCGAAGGCTTCAAGAAGATCGTGGGTTCGGGAAGAACGTCCAAATGAAGCTCCTCCGCGTGCTTTTTGTAATTCGCGCCGAGGCAAACGATCTTCTTCGGCGAAACGGGAGGCAGGATCTCGACCGCGCCTTCATAAGGCTCGGAGAGCGCGCCCCATTCCCCGAAGATATCGCCGAGGATCAAGTGATAACCGTCCGCTTTGACTTCCGCGTAAAAATCGCCGTCCGCCGTCCGTATCCGCGCGAGTTTCATTTCAGTTTCCCCTCTCGAACGAGTTTATCCCGCTCGATGGACGCCCAAAGGAACGCCGCCACGCCGTAAGTCAGATTCGCGCAGCGCAAGATACACGCGTAACCGCAAAACGGAAGAACGGGAAGCGGGATCGTGGGGCCGCTGATCTTGGTAAAGAGGACGGCGCCGTTCGCCTTCGTCTTTACGCAAGAGACCGCGAACGCGTACGCCTTTTCCGCGACGGGGAGATATTCCTCGCCGATATAGCCGCTTCGGACGCCGTGAAAGATTCCGTCCGCGATGAGCGCGGCGGCGGAAGATTCGAGATAGGTCGACTTCTTTCCGAGAAGCGTCCTGAATCCGCCCGACGCTTCCTGCTTTTTCGCGACGGCTTCGACCGTCTTTTGATACACTTCGACGATCTTTTCCTTTTCGGGGTGATCCCCGATATCGTCCAAGATCTTCGGAAGCGCGGAAACGACCCAGCCGTTTCCTCTCGCCCAATAAAGCTTGCGGTTCGGATAGTGGCGACCCTTTTTCACCCAAAACGAGTGATACCAAAGGTGATCGCACGGATCCATCATGCAATCCGCGTAAAGCGCGGGCTGCTTCGCCGCGATCTCCAAAAGTTCCGAGTCGCCTTCCTGTTTCGCGTAGCGCGCTGGGAAGACGCTGAACATCATCAAGCTGTCCACCCAAATGGATTTCGGATAAAACTTTCCGACCGTGGCTTTGCCGAGGTGATTGACCGCGTCCTTATATACGCGGGGCTCGTTCTTGATATAGTCGAGGACTTTATCCGTCAGCTTTTTATACTCTTCTTTTCCGGTTTTCGAATAAACCGCGTAAGAGATAAAGCCGGGCGCCGCGGTATCCGCGGAGGCGACTTCCGGCTCGTTCTTGACGTAATAATCGCAAAAGGCTTGCAGGAAAGGCAGGTACTTATTCGTCCCGAGGTAATCGTCCAGATCGGAAAGAGCCGCGCCCATGATCCCCTGACCCCACGTCCAACGCATTTCGGGGTCCTTGCTTTTTACGATATAATCCGCGAGTTTTTCGGCAAGTTCGATGCTCATTATTTCATATCCTCGCCGTATCCGATCTTTCTGACGTGCTCGACGCTCTTCGCGATCTCACTGAACGGATGCTTGGTATTTTGCTCGATCGCGCCGTAGACGACGCCGTTCGCTTTCGCGGCTTCGATGATCCAGTTGAAATCGATGACGCCGTCGCCGAGCGCGTAGTTCGCGGGATTTCTTCCGATAAACTTACGATAAAGCGCGTAATCGCGGAGATGGACGCCGCTGACTCTGCCCGACAGGCGTTCGAGCATTTTCTCGACGTTGATACCGGCTTTGGTCGTCCAGTAGGTGTCGATGATGAAGTTCATATCCTCGCTCATATTCTCGACGATGATATCGAACCGCGTTCCCGCGCCGCTGCGGATAAACTCGAAGTCGTGATGATGGTAGCAAAGTTGGATCCCGTGCTCCTTATACTTTTTTGCGAGTTCGCTCGCCCATTTGCAGAATTTGACGAGCTTCTCGTCCGACCCGATGATGCAGTCGGTCGGAAGGACGGAGATGATCGCGATCTTGCAATCCGTCGCGTTCAAAAATTTCAAACACTTATCGAAATCGTCCGCAAGAATATGCGGTTTGATCTGCGCGGAAACGACCTCGATCCCATAGGCTTCCTTCGCCTTGACGAACGCTTCGATATCCGAGTCGTCGAAATTGATACGAGCCGCTTCGATATACTTGATCCCGAGGGAATGAAGGGTGCGTAAGGTCCCGAAAAGATCTTTTTGCGCCTGCTTACGGCAGGTAAAAAGCTGTAACCCGATTTTCATATCGCACCTTTCAGCGAAGATCGGTGGTCTTCACGCCCTGCATATCGTCGAAGACTTGGTTCTCGCCGCACATACCCCAAATGAAGGTATAGTTCTTGGTTCCTACGCCGCTGTGAATCGACCAACTCGGCGAAATGACCGCTTCTTCGTTTTGGACGACGATATGGCGGGTCTCGGTCGGGTTGCCCATCATATGGAAGACGACGTTATTCTCCGGAATGTCGAAATAGATATAGACTTCCATACGGCGTTCGTGCGTATGAGAAGGCATCGTGTTCCAGTTGCTTCCCTCTTCGAGCTGGGTCAAGCCCATCGTAAGTTGGCAGCTGTCGCAGTTGCCGGGGACGATGAATTGATTGATCGTGCGTTTGTTGCAATCTTTGAAGTCGCCGCAAGCGCGATGGACCGCGTTCACGAGAGGAATATGCTTGGTCGGATATTCCTTGTGAGCCGGCGTGCTGTTGATATAGAAATGCGCGGGAGCGTTTTTATCCGCCGAACGGAAGACGATCTCTTTCGTCCCGCGACCGATATAGATCCCGTCGAAATGATCCATCTTGTATTCCTTGCCGTCCACGAGGATCGAGCCCGCGCCGCCGATATTGATGACGCCGACTTCCCTTCTCTCGCAGAAATAATCCGCGCCGAGCTCTTCGCCCGCGAGAAGCGGAAGCTCCTTTGTCACGGGGCAAGCGCCGCCCGCGATGATCCTGTCGATATGCGAATAAGTCAGGTTGATCTTATCGCTTTCGAAAATATTTTGAATGAGGAAATTCTCGCGAAGTTCCTCGGTGTTCATTCTGCTGTACTCTTTTTTTGAAACTGCGTATCTGACGTCCATTGTTTCGCCCTCCCTTTTATCTTTGCACGCGACCGCTTCCGTCGCCTTCGATGAGTTTCAGCACTTCGTCCGCCGAAACCATATTGTAATCGCCCTCGATCGAGTGCTTCAAGCAGCTCGCGCCGACCGCGAATTCGATGACCTTTTGCTTATCCGAACCGAAATTCAGCATTCCGTAGATAAGACCGCCGCCGAAGCTGTCGCCGCCGCCCACGCGATCCACGATATGGATCATATATTCCTTGCTGAAATAGAACTCCTTGCCGTCGTAAAGCATCGCGCTCCACTTATTGTCGTTCGCGGAGATGCTGCCGCGAAGCGTGATCGCGACGTACTTGAAACCGAACGCGTCCACGAGCTTTTTCGCGACGGACTTATACCCCTCTTTGCTGAGCGAGCCTTTGGAAATGTCGGTGTCGTCCGCCTTGATCCCGAAGACGTCGGAAGAATCTTCCTCGTTCGCGATCAAAACGTCCACGTACGGCATAAGAGAAGTCATCACTTCTTTCGCTTTCTCTTTCGACCAAAGTTTCTTTCTGTAATTGAGGTCGCAGGAAACGGTGATCCCCTTTTTCTTCGCCGCCTTCAACGCGTCGAGCGTGATCTCCGCCGCCGCATCCGAAAGAGCGGGCGTGATCCCCGTAAAATGGAACCAGTCGACGCCCTCGAAGATCGCGTCCCAATCGAAATCCTCTTTCGAAGCGAGCGCGATCGCCGAATTCGCGCGATCGTAGATGACCTTGCTCGGGCGCTGGCTCGCGCCTTTTTCGAGGAAATAGATACCGATTCTGTCGCCGCCGCGCGTGATCTTGCTAACGTCCACGCCGTATCTTCTGAGACTGTTCACCGCCGCCTGCCCGATATCGTTCTTCGGGAGTTTGCTAACGAACGCCGCGTCGATCCCGTAATTCGCGAGAGAAACCGCGACGTTGGCTTCGCCGCCGCCGAACGTTACGCCGAAACGATCCGCCTGCACGAAGCGGATATACCCCTCGGGGGCGAGCCTTAACATCAATTCACCGAACGTAACTGCTTTCATTACTTTACTACCTCCATGGCTTCCTTGGACAAAGCCGTAATTTTATCGAATTCTTTCGCTTTGATCAAACTGTCTTTAACCATCCAGCTGCCGCCGCACGCGATGACCTTTCCGGAGTCGAAATAGCCTTTGATATTCTCCGCGGAAATGCCGCCCGTCGGCATAAATTTCAGCTGCGGGAAAGGACCCGCGAGCGCTTTGATCGTCTTGACGCCGCCGTAATTTTCCGCGGGGAAGAATTTGACGACTTTCAAGCCCTCCGCGACCGCCATCATAACTTCGGTCGGGGTAACGACGCCGGGCAGATACAAGACGCCCGCTTCGCGGCAAACGTCCGCGACTTCTTTCGAGAAACCGGGGCCGACGACGAACGCCGCGCCGAGCGAAACCGCTTTCGTGGCTTGCTCCGCGTTAATGACGGTGCCCGCGCCGATCAGCATATCGGGGCAGCTCTTCGCGGCAAGCGCGAGCGCATCCGGTCCGACCGCCGTGCGGAAAGTGATCTCCGCGCTCATGATCCCGCCGTCTTTCAAAGCCTTCATCAAAGGCAAAGTGTCTTGCACGTCGTCGATCTTAACGACCGGGACGATCTTGCATTGTGCGATACGATCCAAAACGTTATCTATCATAAAAACCTCCTAAAAGATCCGTTTTCCGAAACAAAAAAAAGAAAAAGCGCCGCCGCGAGAACTCATTTTTCCTCAGCTGACAGCGCAAACGTTTCTTTCATACTTTCGACTCCTAACTCTATGCGTGCGCGCCGTTGCGCGCTATAAAATAATAATAGCATAGTGAATAAGTTTCCGTCAATACGGAAAAAAATAAAAAACGAAAAAATCAAAGGCAAAATCCGAAGTTTTTTCCGAAAAAAAAGCCGATAAACCGAAAAACGAAGGCAAACGGCGAACCTCTTCGCCGTTTTCAGGTTCGAAACGACTTCGCGAAAGAGAAGCGAGTCGACGATCAAGAGTACTTTTTGAACAGTTCGTCCAGTTCGCGCGTAAAACGCTTGGTTTCGGAATTCGTCCTTCCGCTGAAATTTTTGATAAGCTCGCCGATCCTGCCGCCCGATTCCAAAAGGTACTTATAGACGGTGTTCGGAGTCAGGCGCGAACGCTTCTCGGGGACGTAGCCTTCTTTCGACCTCTCGTTCTTCAAAAGATCGTAACTTTCCGCAAAAAGCGGCGCGACGGCGTTATAGCCGAATTGCTTTCGGACGTCGTCCGCCCAACGCTCCGTGTTATCGCCGCCGCCGTGGACGACGAAGACCCGTTCGGGGCGGGAATCGAAAGAATCGAGCCAACGCATCAGTCCCACGCGGTCGGCGTGAGAACTCGTGCTCCCGAGCGACAGGATCTTTGCGTTGACGACGATGTCTTCTCCGAAAATGCGGACGCGTTTCGCTCCGTTCACGAGCGCGTGGCCGAGCGTCCCGACCGCTTGGTAACCGACGAAAAGGACGGTGCTTTCCTTTCGCCAAAGATTATGTTTCAAATGGTGGCGGATCCTACCCGCCTCGCACATGCCGCTTGCGGAGATCACGACTTTCGGCAAGGGGTCTTCATTGATCTCTCGGCTCTCCTCGGTCGTCACCGCGACGGAAAGCCCGTCGAACCCGATCGGATTGATCCCCTCGGCGATCAGGGAGCGCGCTTCTTCGTCGTAGTACTTTTCGCCGACTTCCTCGAAGATATGCGTCGCGTCCACGGCGAGAGGACTGTCCACGACGACGGGGAAACCGTCGTGCCCTTTCACCTTTCCGAGTTTTTTGATGTTTCTGATAAAATAAAGGATCTCCTGCGTGCGCCCGACCGCGAAGGACGGGATCACGAGATTGCCGCCCGCGTCCAAAGTAGATTGAATGATCGAAGCAAGCGCGTCTTCCGCTCTTTCCGATCCGTCGTGCAGGCGATCGGCGTAGGTCGATTCCATAACGACGTAATCCGCTTTCTTCAAATAAACGGGGTCGTTCAAAAGGGGTTGGTCGGAATTTCCGATATCTCCCGAAAAGACGATGGTTTTTTCCGTCTCGCCTTCTTTTGCGATAACGGTCGCGGAAGAGGAGCCGAGAAGATGCCCCGCGTCCGAAAAGACGACTTTCAGTCCCTCGAACGGTTCGACCGTCTCGCCGTACGCGTAGCCGCGGAAAAGCCCGGAGACGTTCTCCGCGTCTTCCGTCGTGTAAAGAGGCTCGATCGCGAATTCGCCGCTTCTCTTTCCCTTGCGGTTTTTCCACTCCGCGTCGCTTTCTTGGATATGCGCGCTGTCGAGGAGCATAATGCGGCAAAGTCTGGCGGTCGCCGCCGTGCAAAGGATGCGCCCGCGAAATCCTTTTTTATAAAGAAGAGGAAGCCTGCCGCTGTGGTCGATATGGGCGTGCGTCAGAATCACGCAATCGATTTGCTCCGCATTAAAGACGAAGCCGTCGTCCTCGCCCTCGAAGACGTCCGTCCCTTGCCTCAGACCACAATCGATCAAGGCTTTTTTCCCGTTGACTTCAAGCAAAAAACAACTTCCGGTAACTTCTCTTGCCGCGCCGTAAAACGTCAAAAACATAGGTCCTCCGCTCCAAGATGAATTTCTATCAATATTATAGCATCGTTTCCCGCAAAATACAACGGGGGTTTTCCGTCTCCGAAAAAAAATGTCAAAAATGTGTTGACTTCGGGGAAACTCGGTTCTATTATAAAGATATCAACCGAAAGGGAGAACGATATGAAACTCATTTCCATTTTCTTTTTCTTTACGCCGAAAGCGATGTGTTGAAAGGGTTAACCTCATAGAAACGCACCGCTACTTTTCATTTCCGAAAAAGTAGCGGTTTTTTTATTATAAAACGGGAAAAGGAGGCAATTATGAATCAAGCGAAACTGAAAATCGCCTTTTGCGGCGCGCGCGGTTCCTTCTCGGAGATCGCGGCGAAAAAACTCTTCCCCGAAGGCGAGCTTCTTCCGAGCGGAAATTTTAAGGAAGCCTACGCGAAGACGCTGCGCGGCGAAAGCGACTTTACCGTCCTACCCCTCGAAAACAGCTACGCGGGCGAAGTCGCGGCGGTCACGGACGAACTCTATAAAGGCGATCTCTTCGTCGAAAGCGTCCGCTCGATGCGCGTCGTTCAAAATCTTTTGGGAGTCCCGGGCGCGACGATCGACGACGTAAAAACGGTCGTCAGCCATCCGCAAGCGCTTTCTCAATGCGCGGATTACATCGCGGCGCGCGGACTTCGCGAGATCACCTCGGAGAACACGGCGTTCGCGGCGAAGACCGTCGCGGAAGCGGGCGACAAGTCGATCGCGGCGATCGCAAGCGTCGATTCCGCCGAAGCGAACGGACTGATCGTCCTTGCCGAAAACATCGCCGCCGCAAGCGAAAACGCGACTCGGTTCGCCGTCCTCGGAAGAAAGGCTCCGCAAGAGACCGCAGGCGACCGATTGATCCTCTTCTTCGCGCTCAAAGACGAATCGGGCGCGCTCGCCTCTTCGCTCGCCGTCATCGCGCGGCACGGCTATAACCTAAAAGCCATTCACTCGCGCCCGCTGAAAGAAAAGGCTTGGCACTACTATTTTTACGTCGAAGCGGAGAAAAACGCGGGATCTTCCGAAGAATCGGAGCTTATCGGCGAAATGAGAAACCATTGCACGGGCGTTAAGATCGCAGGGCGTTTCGACCCGAATCGAATGATATAAAAAAAAGGAGAATCCATTATGAATATGATCTATGAAAGAACCGTGGCGAGCCCCTCGGAAATCAAACAAGCCTACCCGATCGACGACAAGATCCGCGAGATCTTCGAATCGCGCGACAAAGAACTCAAACGCATTTTGGCGGGCGAGGATGACAAGATCGCCTTGATCATCGGTCCCTGCTCCGCCGATTCGGAAAAGAGCGTCCTCGATTACGTCGGGCGGCTGAAAAAATTGCAGGAAGAAGTCAAAGACAGGATCTTTATCATCCCCCGCGTCTACACGAACAAACCGCGCACGACGGGCGACGGATACAAAGGGATGCTCCACCAGCCCAACCCGAACGAAAAACCCGATATGATGAAAGGGCTGATCGCGATCCGCGAACTGCACCTCAAAGCGATCTCGGAGACGGGATTCACCTGCGCGGACGAAATGCTTTATCCCGAGAATTACGAATATTTAAACGACGTCTTGTGTTACGTCGCGGTCGGCGCGCGCTCAGTCGAAAACCAACAGCATCGACTGGTTTCGAGCGGGATCTCCGTCCCCGTCGGAATGAAAAACCCGACGAGCGGCGACTACACCGTTATGCTGAATTCGATCACGGCGGCGATGCACCCGCACACCTTCATTTATCGCGGCTGGGAAGCTCATTCCGCGGGCAATCCGTTCGCGCACGCGATCCTGCGCGGTTACGTCGACAAACACGGGCGCACCCATCCGAATTATCACTACGAGGACCTCGTCCTTTTAGACGAAATGTATAAAGAAAAAAAGCTCGCGAATCCCGCCGTCGTCATCGACTGCAATCACTCCAACTCGGGCAAGAATCCTTTCGAGCAAGAGCGCATCGTAAAAGAAGTCCTCTCCTGCCGCAAATATAACGGCGAGATCAAGAACTTCGTCAAAGGATTTATGATCGAAAGCTACATCGAGGACGGCGCGCAAAAGATCGGCGGCGGCGTCTACGGAAAATCCATCACGGACGCCTGCCTCGGATGGGAAAAATCCGAGCGCCTTGTTCGTGAGATCGCGGAGCTTTGCTGACATGAAGATCAGACGTTGCGAAAAAGAAGACGTAAAAAGCGCGGGGGAATTTTACGACGCGGTCGTTCGCGCGCTCGACGAAGGGATCAATTACCCGATCTGGACGTATAAAGTCTACCCGTCCGAAGAAAGCGTCCGCGCGCGGACGGAAAAAGGCGAACAGTATCTTTGCTTGTCGGGCGAAAAAATCATCGGCGCATTCGTTTTGAACGAAGAGCTTCTGAACGAGTATCGCCCGAAGACGACCGCAGACGCGCCCTATAAAGTTCTGCACACGCTTGCGACGGATCCAACCCTCCGAAACCGCGGACTCGCTTCCGAGATCGTCGCGTTCTGCGCGGAGACGGCGCGAAAAGAAAAACGCAAAGCGATCTTCGCGGAAGTCATTCCGACCAATCTCCCCGCGAAAAGGCTCTTTGAAAAAAGAGGATTCGTTTCTCTCGGAGAAGTCGCGCCCGATCCGAAGATCGAAGGAATCGACCGTTTTACCCTCTTAAAGCTCTCCCTGTAACGAGTCCCCTTTTCCCCTCGACCGAAAAAGAAAAACTCCCGACGACTGTCGGGAGTTTTCGTTTCGTGCGAATTAAAAGGTTTATTCCGCTTCGAGGATCGCGGCTTTCTCCTCTTCGAGCTGCGCGAGCTCTTCTCTGAGTTCGAGGACTTTTACGCGCGCGGCGTTTACGCTCTTAACGGTTTGATTCTCATCCGTAAGAATGTTTTCGTATTTTTCAAGCTCGTGGATCTTCGCGTCCACTTTCACTTGGATCGCGTCGATTTTGGATTCTTTCTCTCTGGAAGACTGCGAGAATTTTTTGCGTTCTTCCAAAACTTCCTTCAAAGCGTACAAATCGACGTGTCCGCAATCTTCGCAAGCGAACGCCTGAACTTCCGACGCCTCGCTCTCGCCGAGCGATACCGCGAACATTTTTTTACTTCCGCAAACCGTACATTTCATGTTGATTCCTCCTTTCGTTGGCTTTGTGTAATACTATTATAACAAAAACCGTTAACGAAATTCAATACCCATTTTCAGATTGATCGAAATCCGCGCGTCAAGCCGCCGTTTCCGCAGGATAGGTCTTTTTGCGCGCGTTCAAAAACGCGCGGTTCTCTTCGGAAAGATATTGATCCCAGCCGCCTTCCGAGAAAAGCCGCTCGACGTCGCAGTTATAATCGTCGTAATAGAAAGAATAGTTCATCTCGATGACGGCGTCCGACTGCTTGCCCTTGATCTTCGCATTGATCTCGAAACGCGCCGTCATTTGGCGGAAGAGTCCGCAGTCCCAAATCTCCGCCTCGAAGTCCGCTTTGCGGATCGTTATATCGCTCATTTTGCCGCCGAGCGCCGCGTCCAACCTGTTTTCCGTGTTTTCGGGGATCTGCGCTTTGGTTACGTCTTCGGAGAACGACAAGGTGTAAAACGGTTTTGCGTCGGTCGGCGCGGTCAAAACGACGGTGCTTCCGTCGATCACGGAGCCGTCCACGCGCGCGGTCGCGGTTTCCGCCGAGCTGTCTCCTCCTCCGAGATAAAGCGGAAGCGTCAGCAGGTTGTACGTTACGAACGGAGTTTCCTGCGGATCGCCGTCGCGCGGTTCGACGGTCGGTTTATTGAGTTGGTAAGCGTAAGCCCCCGTCGCCGCGTCGTAGGACTGTACAAGATTCCCGCTGCTGACGATTCTTTGGTCGTTATACGCCGCGCGAAGAGTCGCGAAAGAAGAAAAACTGCTCCCCGTCCATGCGAGGGAAAGATCGAAACGATTCAAAACCGTCGGCTTGAAATAGCTGCGGATGCGCGTGTTATCCGAATAGCTCGTCTTCCCGCTCGCGCGCGTTTCGATATGACTCGCCATACGGAATTGTTTCGCGCGGTTGTGGTTATAAGCGATCGCGACGAGCATATACGCCGCGAGATCGGCGCCCGTGTGACGGATCGCAAGATTCGTCGAGGGGTCCGCCTTCCCGAAAACGTCGTACCAGCCGTCCGTTTCCGCCGCGAAAACGGACGGATCTTTGGCGGGGTTGGTCGCCGCGCTGAGCGTGTAAAGCCCTTTTTCTTCGGCGTAAAGCGCGATCCATTCCGCAAGCTCGTGCGCATAAGCGTTCGGTTCTTCGGGCGGCAAGAGTTCGCCTAGATCCGCAGCGACGAAAGACGCGCTTCCGCCGAACGTGACGGCGCCGTAAACGATGAGTCCTCCCGACAACGCAAGGATCACGCTAAGAATAATAACGATTACTTTTTTCATTTTCTATTCTCCGATCATTGAAATATCCTTTCGGAACGCCTTTCATTATATCATAAACCGCGTTCTTTGTGAAGACACGAACGAAGAAAAACCATTCGGAATATTGCGAAAAGAGCTTTATCCGTGATATAATATCAAATGCAGTAAAAAATCGGCGAGGCGAAAGATGAAAAAAGGATTCGTAATATTGCTCGCGCTATTCTGTTTGATCGCGATATCCGCTTGCGGCGAAAAGAGTGCCCGAAGGCTCGTCTTGGGGAACTCCGCCATAGACGATTTGATCCAAGACGCCAAAGCGCAACAAGGCGGCGAAACCGCCGACGCGCAAATCGACCGAGAGGAAAGCGACGCTCGATCTGCGGAAGAAACGGACAAGGACGGCGATTCTTCTTCGAAACAAGAGTCTTCGAGCGAAACTCCGAACGAAACTCCGAACGAAACTCCGAACGACACTCCGGACGAGACTCCGGACGAGACCCAAAACGAGACGACTCAAACGGACGAAGGTTCTTCGACGACGCCGAACGACGAAACCGACTCTCCCCTGCCGCCGGACGAGACGCAACCGAAAGAAACCGCGCCCAAAGCCGATCCTCCCGTTTACGGCTCGATCGACGTCGACCTTTCTTCGATGCGCGGCTCGATCGCTTACGCGCAGGTTTACGACCTTTACGCCAATCCTTCCAAGTACGCCGGCAAAGTCGTCAAGGCGCAAGGTCCCGTTTCCGTTTACTTCGATTACGAATCGAAAAAGTATTATCCCGCCGTCCTCATCCGAGACGCGACCGCCTGCTGCGCGACGGGGCTCGAATTCGTCTTATTCGGCGACCCCGAGTATCCCGCGGGATACCCGAAAGGCGGCGACGAAGTCACCGTGATCGGCGTCTTCGAGATCTATTACGAAGGAGCCAACCGCTACTGCCATTTGATCGACGCAGTCTTGGAATGACCGACCGCGCCGCGCGAAAGAATCAAACGATCCGAACGATCGCCCGCCCTTCCGAGGGAACGGACGGGGATCGAAAGCTCGCCCGAAACCGACGGGCTTTTTTATTTAATAAGAGTTTACTTTGCAAACTTGAAATATGAATAATTATTCACATTTTCTTGACTCGGCGAACGAATGGCGGTATACTGATACCGAAAACGGATGGAGCGCGCGTCAAAGAGTTTCTTTTCAAAGGAGGCGAAAATGAACAACGCAAGTTTGACGATTTTGGGGATCCTTCTCATCTTTCTTGCCACGACGGCAGGCGCGGCGCTCGTTTTCTTTTTCAAAAAAGACATTTCCGAAAAGCTGAATACCGCGTTTCTCGGGTTTGCCGCGGGCATTATGATCGCGGCGTCCGTTTGGTCTCTTTTGATCCCTTCGATCGAAGATTCTTCCTCGTGGGGAAAATGGAGTTTCGTTCCTGCGGTCGTCGGGTTCATCCTCGGCGGGCTGTTTCTCGTCGTGCTGGATAAAGTCGTCCCGCATTTTCACGTCGGAACGGGAAAAGAAGAAGGTCCCGGAACCTCTTTGAGAAAACCCGTCAAAATGTTTCTCGCCGTCACCATTCATAACGTCCCGGAGGGCTTGGCGGTCGGATTCGCCTTCGGCGGCGCGGCTGTCATCGGCGCGAGGGAAGCGTTCTTGTCGGCGTTGGGGCTTGCGATTGGAATCGCGATCCAAAATTTCCCCGAAGGCGCGGCGGTGTCTCTTCCCCTCAAAAACGCGACGGGAAGCAACGCAAAGTCGTTTCTGTTCGGAATGGGAAGCGGCGCGGTCGAGCCGATCGCCGCGATCATCGGATACTTTTTGGCTACGAGCCTGAGCGTCGCTCAACCGTGGCTTTTGGCGTTTGCGGCGGGTGCCATGATCTTCGTCGTGGCGGAAGATCTCATCCCCGACGCAAAACTAAGCGAACACTCTCATCTCGGAACTTGGGGCGTTATGATCGGGTTTGCCGTTATGATGGCGCTTGACGTGGCGTTCGGATAAAAGGAGGAAAAAAAATGAAACTGATTTTATTGAGACACGGCGAAAGCCTTTGGAACAAAGAAAACCGATTTACCGGATGGACGGACGTCGATCTGTCCGACGCCGGCGTCAAGGAAGCGACGGAAGCCGGGCGGACGCTTGCCGCGGCGAACGTCGAATTCGACGTCTGCTTCACTTCTTTCCTGAAAAGAGCCGTTCACACCTTAAATTACGTTTTGGCGGAAACGGGAAACGATCATCTCCCCGTAATCAAAAGTTGGAAACTGAACGAAAGGCATTACGGCGCTTTGCAGGGATTGAACAAGTCGGATACCGCGAAAAAGTACGGCGAGGAGCAAGTAAAAGTTTGGCGAAGATCGTTTGACGTTCCGCCGCCTTCGCTCGACGAAACGGACGAACGCAATCCCGCGTTTTGCAAGACCTACAAGGGCGTCGACAAATCCGAATTGCCCTTGGCGGAAAGCTTAAAGGACACCATCGCGCGCGTCGTCCCGTATTTCGAAGAGCAAATCAAACCCCTGTTGCTCGCGGGGAAAAACGTCCTGATCGTCGCGCACGGCAATTCCCTGCGCGCGCTGATCATGAAGCTCGAAGGGATCTCCGAGAAAGACATCCTCGAACTCAACTTACCGACCGCCGTTCCTCTCGTTTACGAATTGAATGACGACCTCTCCATAAAAGAAAAAAGCTTTCTCGGCGACCCCGCGATCATCGCCGAAAAGATGAATAAGGTGGCAAGCCAAGGAAAAGCGAAATGATTGCGACCTCGGTTCACCCCTCGGGGTTCGACCTACCGAACGACACAAAAAACCGCGGAGTTTTTCCGCGGTTTTTTGGTGAGCGGCGTTTACGTTCTTAACGCTTTGATTCTCGTCCGTCGTATTCTTCAAGATCATGGATCGCCGCGTCGATCTTATTATGAATAACGTCGATTTTTGATTCTTTTTCTTTGGAAGATTGGGAAAACTTTTTGCGCGCTTCCAACACGTCTTTCAGAGCGTACAAATCAACGTGCCCGCACTATTCGCAAGCAAACGCCTGAACTTCCGATGCGTCGCTTTCGCCGAGCGATACCGCGAACATTTTTTTACTGCCGCAAACCGTACATTTCATGTTTATTCCTCCTTTCGTTGGCTTCGTTGTAATACTTTTATAACAAAAACCGTTAACGAAGTTCAATACTTATTTTTCGGATCGCCCGTAACGGCGCAAAAGCGCGCCTTAAAAGGATTCTTTTGGGAGATGCGCCGCAAGTCAGAATGCTCGCGAAAATGCTCTATTTCGGTAAAAAAAAGGTCCTGCCGAAGCAGAACCCTTTTTTGGAGAAACCGGATCAACCAAAGATAAAATCTTTATTGAGCCTTCTTGGATTTTTGCGTCTTTTTCGCGCCCGTGGAGCTCGCTTTCGCGGGAACAGTTTCGGCGGGCGCCGCTTCTGCGCTCTCGGTCTTCTTTTCCGCTGCGGCGGGCTTCTTCGCCTTGCTCGCGGCGGGTTTATCGGACTTCTTGAAGAAACCGATCAAGTAATAGACGGAACCTGCGATCAAAAGCGCGCCGATGATAACGGCGAGAGCCTTTCTGAAAAAACCAAGCGCCAAGATCAAGCTGCCGAGAATGATCGCAACGAGACCGATGGTAAGTTCGATCGCAAACTTCTTGTCGTTATTCTTATCGCGAACGGTCTTCAACAAGATCGCGTCCGCTACAACGCAACCGCCCGTCACGATCAAAACGTAGGGGATGACGCCGATGATTTTGGAAACGATGCTTCCGTCCGCCATGAAATACACGCCGAGCGCAACGATTAAACTACCGATGATCACGCCGCGGGAAATCAGTTCCTTCGAAACGAGGAAATCTTTGACCGCCCAAATGATACCGATCAGCGTCACGCCGATTCCGATCACGATTCCGGCAGAGGCTTCGCCGATAGCGGGCGAAATGCAGAAAAGTATACCCGCGATCAATAACACGATCGCAACCATGAGGCTCGTCGTCCTTTTGGAAATCAATTTTTCGACAGTTACGTTCATTTTTTCGATACTCCTTTTTAACTCTTTGTTTTCGGTAAAATTTTATAATACCTCTTTCACTTTAACTTGTACCCCAAGGTACAGGTCAACGATTTTTGAGCGTTTTCTGCTTTTTTTTGCAAAAAATTCGTTTTTTCCACCCCGAAAACGGCGCAAATCTTGAAAATCATGCATTTCAGTTGTATAATGCAATTATCGCGCGCACGCGAAAACGAGGAAAAGTCATGGAACAAATCAAAACCTTTCAAGTAAAAGAAGTCTGCAAGATCTGCAACGTGACGCGCAAAGTCCTCTTGATCTATGAGCAAAAAGGCTTGCTGACGCCCTTTTACGTTAACGAAGATACGGGATATCGCTATTACAGCGCCGAGAACATTTCGAAGGTCATGCACATTCGCAAGATTCAATCCTTCGGCTTTTCGCTGGACGAGATCAACGATTATTTGCGCGACACGAAAAACTTTTCGGTCGTTTTCGACCGCTTAAACAAAATCAAAGCGGACCTTGAAGAGACGATCAATCAAATGCAGCTTCGAATGATGACCGAGGAGTACGACCATCAAGAAGTCGTCCGCACCGTTCTGCCCCACCGCCGCTACTTCGTCAGGCAAGCGGCAACGAGCGACTATCTCGAAGCCTTAAACTTTTTGCGCGAAACCCATCTTGAAGCGATCAAGACGGGGCTTTCCGACACTGCGGTAAAAATGCACACGGCGTTTTTATCCTACGAGGGCGAGTATCCCGACGTTTACGGAAAGTGCGAAATGCAGTATTGCATTCCCATGAAAGACGGCTACGTCGGCAAGAACGCCGCGGAAGAAGAGGAGATCCCCGCTCTCTCCATTTTCCACCGCGGACCGTACACCTCGCTGATCCGCGGAATAAAACAACTAATGGATTACTGCAAAGCAAGAAATATCGAACCGATCGGTCCCCTGCGCCTGATTTGGCTCGAAGGCCCGCCCGTCCACGGCGCACACGAAGAAAAATATCTGACCCAAATCGCCGTGCCGATTGGGAAATAAAGGAGAAAAAAGCAGAGATGAGGGGCGCGACGCGTTAAGAAAAAGCCACAGTGCGGCTTTTTTAGCCAAAGCGCGCGAAGAAGCTATGCTTTGAGCGGTCGACACCCCTCGGGGTTCGACCTCCCGAGCGACAACAAAAAAAACCGCGGAGCTTTTCCGCGGTTTTTTGGTGGAGATAAATGAAGTTGTTTCGCACACTTTTACGGCGGATGAACGCAGTATGTGAACTTGCGACCGAAATCATTAATAACGATTTAATCTACGGATAAAATCAGCGGCAGGATTTTTGAGGTCCTGCCGCTTTTGCTTTTTGTTATTTGCTTTACTTAAGCAAGGTGTACTTTTCCGAGAATTGTCTAAACAATTCGTCATATTTTTCATTTCCTCGCCGTATTTGCCGCAAGGACTCGTGAACATTCAAATTATGTTCAGCGGTGTCGATAACACATCCTGCGATATTTGAACAATGGTC